>NZ_JBQCLK010000015.1:0-127739 GCF_051966115.1 Paenibacillus sp. SAFN-117 | reverse complement strand
GAAAATTTTCGGGAAAGGCGTCATTCATCTCCCACCTGCTTCGCTGAGGAAGGAGACTTCTGACGCAAGTTGTTAAACAGCTCAAAGCGGGCATTGCATTCATCATACATTAGAAGGTAGATGAGGCATGCCCGCAACAAATACTATGTAACTCGACATGATTACATATTTTCATAACATGTCCAGATTTGGATTACACACCGAACGCCTGCTCGTTAGCCCCGTCAGCCGAACGAAGCGCTCCTCCTTCGTGAAGGGATATTCGCGCTCCCAAACGTTGGAATAGGCCGATCATATCTTCGTTCCCGCGCTCAATATGCTCCACTCCGGCGATCGTTGTTTTCCCTTCCGCAACTAGTCCGGCCATGATGAGAGACGTCCCTGCCCTTACATCGCTGGCATGAACGAAATTGCCCTGCAGAGGAGCCCCGCCCTGAATAAAGGCGCTGCCCTTCTTCAGTTCAATGTGCGCCCCCATTCTTCTTAACTGAGGCACATGATTGAACCTTTCCGGAAAAATTTTATCCGTTATGATGCTTCTGCCCGTGGCTAGAAGCAACAACGCTGTCAGCGGCTGCTGCAGGTCTGTCGCGAAGGACGGATACATTCCGGTCCGAATCCGGGTCGGTCTTAACCGAACATCTCCATATGCGGTAATGGACTTTTCCTTCGTTTCGATAATCAGTCCGATCTCTTTCAATTTAGCTAGGCAAGAAGCCAAATGTTCAGGAATGACGTCATCCACCGTCACAACCCCTTTGGTCATCCCTGCTGCCATCAGGAAAGCACCGGCAAGCAAACGGTCTGGAATAACCGCATAAGTACAGCCATTTAACCGTTTAACCCCTTCAATGCGAATGGTGTCCGTACCGGCGCCCCTTATCTTCGCCCCCATCTGGTTAAGCAGGTTTGCCGTATCTACCACTTCCGGATCCCGGGCGGCGTTATGCAGCATGGTAGTCCCTTCCGCCAGAACAGCGGCCAGCAGCGCGTTGATAGTGGCTCCGCAGGTAATCGTATCGAAGAAAATCGTATTGCCGGTCAGCTTATCCGCTTCCACCACGTAATAGGAATCATACAGGTGAACCTTGGCCCCCAGAGCACTCATTACTTTATGATGCTGATCAATAGGCCTTGATACGAAGTTGTCCCCGCCGGGGTACCCTATTTTAACTTTTCCCGTTCTCGCCAATAAAGCCCCTACAAAATAATAGGAGGAACGAAAAGCGGATGTTTTCTCCAGGCTTAAATCCGTTGATTGAAGACCGGAAGAGTCGACAACAACCTCTCCTGTTTCGGTCCTGTGAATGGAGATACCAATTTCCTGCGCAATTCCTTCAATTACACGGATGTCCAATATGTTAGGGATTCCTTGCAGGATTACCGGTCCTTCAGCCATGCAAGCGGCAGCAAGCAGCGCCAAGGAACTATTCTTCGATCCCGGAATCTTAACACTTCCTGATAGCGGTCCGGAAGGCTCCACCTCAATCCATCTCATCCGGATTCCCCCTTCTCTCGTTCATCTTTAGAAGTCAGATCATTATAGAACTTCTACTTCCATTCAGGAACCATCCCAAATTGGAATAGCCCGGTTTTACTTAGCTTAAATTTCTGTATGGTTGAAATTTTCGGACAAATTGCAGTTTTCTATACTGCAGAGCCAAGCTCATTTTCCTTGTTTCTGTTTCATTCAAATGTAAGGCTCTCTATTATTATGGACAAAACAAAAATAAAATCAACTTGCTATCTATAGGTTATCCTAATTTCAGGTGAGCAAAACCAAAAAAATCGAATCATCCAAAGGCGTATAATTATAAACTTCGTGAGGAACTTTAAATTTCAGGGAGATTTCCCCAAAAAAATTTTTTTCGGAGGTTATTTATGATGGCCAAACCGGATGATCGTTCCGATAATGTCAAAAAGCTGCAGAGAAACGTGCAAAACACGATTGAAAACTTGGAAGAAGCTGAAGAATACGTAAATGAATTCGCCGGTGAAATCTCGTCACGGGAACTAAACAACATTGAGCAAAAAAATGAGAACCGCCGCGAAAGCATTGACGCCTTCCGTGAAGAAATCAAGGACGAAGCGGAAGATCAGGGAAAAGCGTGATTCTGCTTCAAAGCATCGGGAGCAGGCCGGTTACGCGCAAACATGCTGTTCCGGGATGGCCCGGAAACAGCGTTTCCTTGCCGGCTGTCCCTTTATAATTCCCCGCCTGACAGGCAGATTCCTGCCAAGCAAACCCCATTTTCTAAAATCTGTGCTACACTTCCTCACCGGAATGGCTGAGTCTAGGAATTTCAATACTCCACAAATCCTCCGCCAAATAGGTCCGTCTAAAAATTTCCCGCGCTTCGGCTTCCAACTGCTCGGCATCATCCTGATATCTCTGACTGATATGGGTTAAGACGAGAGTGCGCACTCCCGAATCTCTGGCGATTTCCGCCGCCTGCCTGGAAGTGGCGTGATAATATTTATGGGCCAGGTCTTCAAGTTCCCCTGAAAAGGTGGCTTCATGCACTAATAAATCTGCCCTCGCGGCCAATTTCTTGGCAGCGGCACAGTAACGGGTATCCCCCAAAATAGCAATCGTTCGGCCGCGCTGGCCGGGACCGATAAAGTCCTGTCCGTTAATAACGGTACCATCGTCAAGCCTCACGGATTGCCCCTTTTTTAAACAGCCGTATAAAGGGCCCGGAGGAACTCCTAATTTCCTCAGCTTATCCGCATCCAAGCTGCCGATCCGGTCCTTCTCCTCAATCCGGAAGCCGTAAGAATCAATCCGGTGCTCTAATTTATGAACGGAGACTTTGTATTCTCCTTCCGCAAAGAGCGCGCCTTCCTCTCCGATCTCAACAATTTCACAATCATAAGGGAGCCGGGCATCGCTTATATTTAATACCGCAGATATATATGATTTTATTCCCGGCGGTCCGTACACAACCAGAGGGGACTCCCCACCCTGATAACCCCGGCTGGTCAGCAGCCCGGGAATTCCATAAATATGGTCTCCATGTAAATGAGTAATGAACAGCCTATTTATTTTACCCATTTTTAACGGAGATTTCAATAATTGATGTTGAGTGCCTTCGCCGCAATCAAACAACCATATGCCCTCGTTCTCTTCCGTCAAGTCTAATGCTATGGCACTAACATTCCTCCGTCTGGACGGCATTCCCGCTCCCGTACCGAGAAAAACTATACGCATATCGGCTTCCCTCCTATCTTCCGTCATAACAGCAGCGGCACAGTGTTGCCTCTAGCTTATATTCAATAAGGTTGAGCGGCTCTTTTATAATGATGACTACAGTCATATTTTTTGCGGTGAACATACTTAGTTTAGGCTAAACCATGCCATCGTAATCAACTTTTCTGCATCTGAAGGGAGCATTATATATTATGTATATAAAGAAAAGGGTGCGAACGATTCGGCTATCCGCACCCTATTTTCAAAAATTATGACAAGCATTCGAAACATGCGGTTTCCCGTACTCTACTCTATCATGCCAAACTAAGAGGATATCCATAAGGAGCATTCCCGCACGATTTCCGGCAATTACACCTTGTCGACGTTAAAATACTGGGCTTGGGGATGGGCAAAGACCATGGCCGATACCGAGGCCTCAGGATCCATCATGAAGCCTTCCGTCAACTGAACACCGATATCTTCCGGCTGCATCAGTTCGAATAACGGCTGCTGATCCTCCAGATTCGGGCAGGCCGGATATCCGAACGAAACACGGATTCCCTGATACCTTGCCCCCAGGCGCTGCTTCATAGTCATTTCCGGAGAATCCGGGAATCCCCATACATCCCGCATGATATGGTGAATACGCTCCGCGAACGCCTCAGCTACCTCAAGCGCAGTGGCTTGCAGTGCATGTGAGCGTAAGTAATCTCCCTTGTCCTTCCATTCATTCGACAGCTCCCTTACCCCATGTCCTGCTGTAACAACGAGGAAGCCAACATAATCCATAACTCCGCTATCCACCGATTTCAAGAAGTCGGAGAGACACAGATGCGGTTCTACTATTTGGCGAGGGAAGCTGAAGGTTTTCAATATCTTGGAATGATCCTTCGGATCATAGATGATAATATCATTGCCATCCGATTGAGCCGGGAAAAACCGGTACATTCCGTGTGCCTTAAGGATTCCTTGCGTGTTGATCTCGTGGAAAATTCCATCCACCACTTCCTTAAGCTGAAGCGCCTTCGGGTCATTTTTTTGCAAGAGTTTGTCGACCCCGCCGCGCAATCCGAGATGCTTGCCTAACAGCATTTCGAGATTCACATATGGAAGGAGATGGGTAATCGGATAATCGCGCAAGATGTGCCGCTCCAAATCCGGCGGAATGTAAACGGGAGCATCCGGATTGATGGAGGCGCTTCTGGCCCTGGACGGGGCAGGCAGCTCCTTATCCTTCTTGCCCGATTCTTGAACGACAGATTCCTTGGCTTCTCTTAGCTGCTCGATCAACAGCTTCTTCTGCTCCGGATCGCTTAATTTATTGGCGAGATCGAGCCCTTCCATGGCGTCCTTAGCGTACAGAACCATGCCGTCATATTCGGGAGCTATTCTCGTCTTGGTAAATTTCCGCGTTAATGCGGCACCTCCGACCAGAATCGGAACGTCTATTCCGGCCGCTTTGAGATCCTGTGCCGTCACAACCATCTGCTGGGCCGATTTGACGAGCAATCCGGAGAGACCGATGGCATCCGGTTTTTCTTTTTGGAAGGCCTCGATTAACTGCTCCGGAGGGACTTTAATCCCCAGGTTGATAATTTGATAACCGTTATTGGACAAAATAATTTCTACCAAATTCTTCCCGATATCATGTACATCGCCTTTGACCGTCGCCAGCAATATTTTGCCTTTGACTGCCGTTTCCTTCTTCTCCATGAACTGTTCCAGGAAAGCGACGGACGCCTTCATGACTTCAGCACTCTGCAGCACTTCCGCCACTATGAGCTCGTTATTGTTAAACAGCCGGCCGACTTCCTCCATACCGGCCATCAATGGACCATTAATGATATCCAACGGTGAATACTTGTTCAGAGCTTCCTCCAGGTCGGGAATGAGCCCTTCCTTCGTCCCTTCCACTACATAGGAAGCCAATCTTTCCTCAAGCGTAAGGTTGGACACTTTTTCTTTCTTGTCTACCTTTTTCTCACGGAAGAAAGCGACGAACTCCGCCAGTGTTTCATCACTGGTATCGAAGATCAGGTTTTCCGCCAGACGCCGTTCCTCATCAGGGATAGACGGGTACCGCTCCAGCTTCTCGGTGTTGACAATCGCATAATCCAGTCCGGCCTTGGTACAGTGATACAGATATACGGAGTTTAGCACTTCACGGCCGGCAGGAGGCAGCCCGAAGCTGACGTTACTGATGCCGAGAATAGTCTTACATTCCGGCAGCTGTTCTTTAATTAACCGGATTCCGTCGATCGTTGCCTTGGCGGAACCGATATATTGCGGATCACCCGACCCTACCGGGAAGACGTTCGGATCAAAAATGATATCCTCCGGGCGTACCTGATAATCGTTAACCAGCAAATCATAGGACCGCCTGGCCACTCTCAGCTTATCCTCCGCCCAAACCGCCATTCCTTTCTCATCAATCAGGCCGACGACAACCGCCGCGCCGTAACGATGAATCAACGGTACGACATGATTGAACCGTTCCAATCCGTCCTCGAGGTTAATCGAGTTAATCAGCGCTTTACCCTGGCAATGCTTCAAACCGACTTCAATAACGTGGTGATCCGTCGAATCAAGCATGATCGGCACCTTGATTTTCTTGACGACGTGCTGCATAAATTCAGCCATCACCAATGGCTCGTTCAGTTCGGTATCCTGGAGATTAATATCTACGATATGTGCTCCGTTCTTCACCTGCTGACGGGCTATTTCCGATGCTTCCTCGTATTTCCCTTCGAAGATCAGCCGCTTGAACTTGCGTGAGCCAATAACGTTGGTTCTCTCACCGACCATGATCGGACGGTTGCTGTCCTCGATATATACCGTTTCAATCCCCGATACCGCCGGCGGGTGATTGCCTGCAGCGGTTCTGGGTGAATACTCTTTAAGCAGATCAGCCATGGCCCGGATATGATCCGGTGTCGTTCCACAGCAGCCCCCGGCGATATTTAGCCAGCCCTGCTCGGCAAATCCGGCCATTTTCCTGGCAAGCGATTCGGGAGATTCATGATAATGCCCATTCTCATCAGGCAGACCGGCATTAGGGTAACAGCTGATGGCTGTCTTGGCCACATCCGATAAGGAACGGATATGATCCCGCATGAACTCCGGACCGGTTGCACAGTTAAGCCCGACGGAGATCGGGTTCAGATGCTCCAGCGATACGTAGAACGATTCAATCGACTGTCCGGCCAAAGTAGTACCCATC
The DNA here is from genome assembly GCF_051966115.1 of Paenibacillus sp. SAFN-117. Taxonomy (NCBI): domain Bacteria; kingdom Bacillati; phylum Bacillota; class Bacilli; order Caryophanales; family Paenibacillaceae; genus Paenibacillus; species Paenibacillus sp. SAFN-117. The sequence continues at coordinate 121,329 of NZ_JBQCLK010000015.1, read as the reverse complement.
GGCTCTATCGTGCCCGAGATCATAATCGGAAGCTTCACTCCCAATTCCTTGAACGCCCGGCGAATACCGATGCTGCCCGCTTTGACATTGAGCGTATCCTGGGAAGTTTCCAGCAAGAGTGCATCGACTCCCGCCTCGATCAAAGCCCGGGCCTGCTCATAATAGCTGTCCGCCAGCTCTTCGAAGGTAACTCCGCCCGTAACCGATAAAGTTTTGGTCGTAGGTCCCAGAGCGCCCGCAACATAACGGGGCCACTCAGGGGTAGAAAATTTGTTAGCTGCGTCTACGGCAAGCTTGGCTGCCGCTTTGTTAATTTCAGTCGCGCGGTCTTGAAGATTATATTCCGCTAACACGACACTAGTCGCTCCGAAAGTGTTCGTCTCTATAATATCAGCGCCCGCCGCCAGATACGCTTCATGAATGCGGGAGATGACATCCGGACGGGTCAACACAAGCATTTCATTGCAGCCGTCCAAATCCTCCCCGCCGAAATCTTCTGCACTTAACGGCTCCTGCTGGATCATAGTCCCCATGGCTCCGTCCAGGATAAGAATTTTTTTAGCCATTTGCTCTTGAATAGTAGGTTTTTGCAATCGATCTCTTCCTCCCCAGCGTCCAAAAGATGACAGTCATCATTTAACGAATATTTTAACTTTAAGTGTACCAAAATTTTCGGTTTTAGCAAAGAGGCTAATTCCAAGTAATTATATAAGCTTTATAAGAAATATTTCTCGCAAATCATCGACATCTACTTCTTGTTCATTTATAATACAAAATATACAGCAGTTTTTATATTGGTTAATTGGAGGGTTTTCCTATGGCAGAAATTAGAATAAGAAATACCGGCGAACGGATTAGCGGCGAAGAGAAGGTCAAAGCATTTCTGGAAAACCAAGGTGTTCTCTATGAGCATTGGGATGCGGGCAAGCTTCCGGAAAACCTGCGTAATAAATTCGTATTGAGCGACGAAGAGAAGAAGGAAATCTTGAACGTGTTCGATTCGGAAATTCGGGACTTGGCCTCCAGACGCGGTTATTTGACCTGGGATGTGATCGCTTTATCCGATGCTACTCCGAATCTGGATGAATTGCTTAAGAAATTCGAGCAGGTTCATACCCATACCGAGGACGAAGTCCGGGCCATTGCCGCGGGCAATGGGATCTTCATTATTAAAGGCAGCGAGGATGTCGGTTATTTTGACGTAGAGCTGACAGCGGGCGACGTTATTTCGGTCCCGGAAGAGAAGCCTCACTTCTTTACCCTGATGGAAGACCGGCAAATTGTAGCCGTACGCCTGTTTATTGAAACCGAAGGCTGGATCGCTCATCCGTTCGAGGACCCCGAGTTCAAGAAGTAAGACGTTCCTTTCTTGAAAGAACAAACCACACTTTCCAATGAGAGAGTGTGGTTTTATTTTTGTTCAGCCTGTTATAGCGTATCGATAATTCCCTGAAGCTCCCTTAAGCTGCGGATCTCATAGCAGGGAACAATATCGTCGGTTCTGGACAGTTCATGGCGATTGATCCAGGCACACTTCATTCCTACCGTGTTGGCTCCGAGAATATCCGTCGTCAGCTTGTCACCGACCATCAGACCTTCGCTTGGCCCAATGCCCAGCAGATCCATGGCGTGATGGAAAATACCCGCATCGGGCTTGCCTTTCCCAAAGTCGCCGGAGATGACGATATGGTCGAAGTATGCGGCAAGCTCCGGCACACCGTCAAGTTTTTCCCGTTGTAAATCAGGCGAACCGTTCGTAAGAAGCAGCAAGGAATAATGTTGTTGAAGAGAAGCCAACACTTCGAAGGTTTCTTCATATACATAGGATCTCGAACGGCGTTCCGCTGGAAATCGCTCGGCCAATTCGGCGCCCAATGCTTCATCATCCACACCGGCTGCCTTCAGCCCGGCGGTCCAGGCATCTTTACGATATCGGGGAGCGATCGCATTCAACATGCGAAACTCCTCCTGTCGCCCTTCGGCAAAATTACCCCACAATCCTTCAAAAGGATTAATTCCTATCATTTTGGTAAACGGATAGGTTTCATAAGACTCATACAAGGAACGGGCAGCCTCACGCACGCATCGTTCCAGTTCCTTGTGCTCCAACTGCGGATAAATTTCCGCCGCTCTCTTGCAGGTTGCCTCGAAAGCTTCCTGAACACTGCGTTCATCCCAAAGCAATGTATCATCCAAGTCAAATAAAACGGCTTTAATGGCCATGCCCCTCTTCCTTTCAAACCATCGGCATCTTGTTATAGATATGGCAATATAGTCATACTGAACACTAATAAGCTACTGCTTTTGCTGTGATTGAGCTTCCGTCTGGGTTGAATCCGTCCAGCGAATTCCATTCTTCTGGGCGAATGGCTTCAATTCTTCTTTCACCGCGTTCAAATCCATACGATGCATAAATTTGGAGTAGACCCATCTCATTCTTTTGGACTTGAACTGAATAATGACATAACCGGGCATAAAAGTGATTTCACTCACTTCCTCCGCGGGAACGGTCTTGTCCCCGCCAAACCGCCGGGAGGTTAATTCGGTCTTGCCAATCCCCAGCATCGGACGCCGTAGAAAGAAGATCATCAGCCCCAGCAGGAAATAACTGATGGCGATAAACCAATATGAAGCGTCTCCTTGATAATAGTCATAGAATAGAATTGTAAACATGATGGAAAAACCTATCAAGAAAAACGGCAGCATCCAGTTTCTTCCCAGAAATCTGCGAAAGGTCGCGGATTGGCTGTAAAGAACGGATGGTTTCCCCTGCTTGCGCCTGAGCCGATCTGTCTGTTTTCTATTTTTCTCCACCATTCTCTCCCATTTGCGGGACATGGCTGTTCCCCCTTGAAGCATTCGCTAGTTTTGTTCGTCTTCTACATATTTTATGCTGTCCAGCTGAACTTTTAAAGACTTTTTAAAAGCATCTATATATTTGCGGCGGAGCTGATTCCGCTCGATCTCTTCCGCATCCGTCAGCCCTTCGGCTTTGGCTTTTCTAGCAAGCTCATTAATGCGCTGAATCGTTTCCTCCATAGTCATCTTTATCCTTGCCTCCTATCTGCATCTGTCCATTCATATATCTGATCGCCAGTCTATAGGCGATTACCAGCTCACTCCACCATTCCGAATGTTGATCTTTTACTGCTACAGCTCTGTTTTTATCCCGGGCTGCAGACATTTTTACACTGTTTCTACTTTGCCATTCCACCGGTTAAATGTCAAGATGACCAGACCCTATCGCGGCTCGGTCTAACAATGTACAAATCTGACATTTAATCACCTTAGGATCTATATATAAACGGATGCCCCTCAAAGTTCGGTTCCGTTTCAAAGATACTAGAACCGCCTTGATCAAACAGTTCTTTTCTTTGAAACAGCCCGAAATTATCTGCAATCCATACATTCTTACGAATAGAACGTACGTTCGAAATTTCTGTCTGAGGCTTCTGAGCGTGCGCTGACAAACCGGGGAAACGGGCTCAGCTCATTCGCTCCTCCCAAGTGCACTTGCGGAAAAAAGACGTTTCTTTCCGGGTAAAGCGTGCTTTCACTCACGATTAATAATATTAAATATTCATATCATTAATATAATGCCCACAATATATAATAATTCGTCTTACCTACTCTTATATAGATACTACTCAGGATCTCTCGCATTATGGAAGAAAGAGAATTTGACCTTCGTGCAGAACGGAACTCTGCAATTGGTTAACTTTCTTGATCTTGTTTATATAGGAGCGTGTACTCTCTCCCTCGGGAGCATGCTTACTCGCAATAGACCATAAAGTGTCCCCGGGGGCGACGTCAATCTCCTTCCTGACCGCTACAGAACCTGTTCTGGCATCCCCCGCATAAGCATGGAAAATAAAAGAGTAAGAGGCGGAGATAACCCCAAATACTAGAACCGTTAACAGCATAATGCGCAAAATCGTCTTGTTCGCAATTACCGGGCGTTCCGGAAGGATGGTTGCTTTCATCGTCAATACCCCCAAACATTTGTTCTATTCACAGAATACAACGAACAAATGTTTGTGTCAATCCCTTTTGCGAAAAAATTCGAACCCATGTTTGTACGAACTCCGGTTCTATGGTATACTTTATTTAATTATTTCCAATTGGAGTGATCATTGTGACCAAATTGTCGAACCGTCAACAGGCGATATTGGAATTCATTAAGAACGAAGTACGTGATAAAGGCTACCCTCCTTCCGTACGGGAAATAGGCGAAGCGGTAGGCTTGGCTTCCAGCTCCACCGTTCACGGCCATCTTGAGAGATTGGAGAAGAAGGGGCTGATCCGCAGAGACCCGACCAAACCCAGAGCGATAGAAATTCTTGATGGCGACGGAACAGGGGGAATCCTTCCCATGTCCGTAACCAGAGTGCCTCTGATCGGTAAAGTAACGGCCGGAACACCGATTACCGCAACGGAGAATATCGAGGATTACTTCCCTCTTCCCAGCCATTACGTAGGCGACCACAATGTATTCATGCTGAACGTTATTGGCGAGAGTATGATCGAAGCCGGAATCCATGACGGCGATTATGTCATTGTCAGACAGCAGCCCACCGCCGATAATGGAGATATCGTAGTTGCCATGACGGAAGATGATGAAGCCACGGTCAAGACATTCTATAAGGAGAAGGATCACATTCGTCTGCAGCCGGAGAATTCTAGCATGGAGCCCCTTCGTCTGAAGAACGTTACCATCCTCGGCCGAGTGATCGGAATTTTTCGCGATATTCATTAATCCTGCAGCACCTCGGCCCCGCAATAGAAATAACCTCCTGACAAGAACGGATCCGTTCGTCATGGAGGTTATTTTTACGGCCGCCTCATGCGGAAGTACGGCCGCTATTTATTTCATCGAACACACGCTTCCACAGATTTCGCCTGGAGCCTGCAAGTCAGGCCAAGGCGCCGTATAACAAGTTTAGTACAAAGACATGTACTGATCTCTCTCCCAAGAGTGCACCTGGGTCCGGTAGATATTCCACTCGATTTCCTTCAATTCGTAGAAATGAGTCAGAGCATGCTCGCCCAGCGCCTCCCGCATGACATCGTTCGCCACTAATTCCTGGAGCGCTTCACGAAGATCCGCCGGCAGGCTTGGAATGCCTTCGTCTTCCCGTTCCTCATCGGACATGACATAGATGTTGCGGTCGGTCGGAGGCGGCAGCTGCATCTTCTTGCGTATGCCGTCCAGGCCCGCCTTCAGCATGACTGCCAAGGCGAGATAAGGGTTGGCTGCGGGATCGGGATTCCGCACCTCCACTCTCGTGCTCAGACCGCGGGAAGCCGGAATTCGGATCATCGGGCTGCGATTGCTTGCCGACCAAGCGACATAACACGGAGCCTCATAACCAGGCACAAGACGCTTGTAGGAGTTGACGGTCGGATTGGTGATCGCGGCCATCGAACGGGCATGACGCAATATTCCGGCCATATATTGTCTGGCTACCTGGCTCAAGCCCAGCTTGTCCGATTCATCATAGAAGGCATTGGTACCGCCGGTAAACAAGGATTGATGGCAGTGCATTCCGGAGCCGTTCACCCCGAACAGCGGCTTCGGCATGAATGTGGCGTGCAGGCCATGCTGACGGGCAATCGTTTTGACCACCAGCTTGAAGGTTTGGATCTGGTCGGCCGCCTTAACGGCATCCGCATATTTAAAATCGATTTCATGCTGGCCGGGAGCGACTTCATGATGGGAAGCCTCGATTTCGAAGCCCATCTCCTCCAGCGTCAGCACAATTTCCCGGCGGCAGTTCTCGCCGAGATCGGTCGGCGCCAGGTCGAAGTAGCCGCCCTGATCGTTCAGCTCCATCGTCGGGTAGCCCTTCTCATCTGTGCGGAACAGGAAGAATTCCGGCTCCGGCCCTACATTCATCGAGGTATAGCCCATGGCCTCCGCGTCTTGAAGCGCTCGTTTCAGTATCCCGCGCGGATCCCCGGGAAAAGGTTGTCCGTCTGGCAAATAGACATCGCAAATCAAACGGGCCACCCGATCCTCGGCCACCCAGGGAAAAATAACCCACGTGCTCAAATCGGGATACAAGTACATATCCGACTCTTCGATCCGTACATATCCTTCGATGGAGGACCCGTCGAACATCATTTTATTATCCAGTGCTTTGGGTAATTGGCTCAGGGGAATTTCCACGTTCTTGATCGTACCCAGCAAATCCGTAAACTGCAGTCGGATAAAACGAACGTTCTCCTCCTTGGCAATCTTCAAGATGTCTTCCTTCGTATAGCTCATCCTATGTCCTCCTCAACTAGGCTGGAAAGCGGTCTATATCATCTTTTGAAATAAGTGGAAATATCTCCTTGATTGAGAGAAACCTGATCCAGGCGGTTCCCGCCGTTCAGCTGCTGCTTAAGCAAACGATGCAATTGCGGATCAGTCGGCTCCTGCCGCTTGAGCGCTGACGGCTCGCGACCCATCCTTTCTCCGTCGGCCGCCTGATGAATCATCCGCTTGATCCCGGCAATGTTGATGCCTTTTTCCAGATGCTTCTTAATTTCCAGTAAACGTTCGACGTCATTGAACGAAAACAGCCTCTGATTGCTGTCTGTCCGAACCGGCTTCACCAGCTCGTGCTGCTCATAATACCGGATCTGCCTGGCGGACAAATCCGTGAGCTGCATAACTATCCTCATCGGAAACAGAGCCATGTTTCTGCGGATTGCGTCGCTCATCAGCCATCACTCCCATGAGTGGTAATCTCCATACTGATTGTAACTTTCCGGCTCTCACCGCGTCAAGAAACTGCTGCCTCCAATTTGGTTCCCTGCCTCCTTATAGACAGAGTGAAATAATAGGCCAAGACCTGCTCTTTTTAAAAACTGCTTTATCCCAATCAGAAAGTGGCTCCATTTTTAATGCTCTAATGAACTTAAACTTTCTAATGCAGCTACAGAGCCAGCAGCCCCCGCTGCCACAGATGCTCCAGCGCTTTGACGGCGCCGAGCTTCGCATGCGAATAGGTAAGCCCTCCTTGCATATACGCAATGTAAGGCTCGCGAATAGGCGCGTCCGCCGACAGCTCCAGGCTTCCCCCTTGGATGAAGGTACCGGCGGCCATGATGACCGCATGCTCATAGCCCGGCATTTCCGAAGGCTCCGGCACCACATAGGCATCCACCGCCGCAGCCTGCTGAATTCCTTGTACGAAAGCAACGAGATGATCTGGCCCGGTGAAGCGAATCGCCTGAATGAGATCGGTTCTCGCCTCATTCCAGCGAGGGCTTGTCTCAAAACCGAGCTGCTCATACAGGCAAGCGGCGAAGATGCTCCCCTTGACAGCCTGTCCGACAAAGTGGGGAGCCAGGAAGAGCCCCTGATAAATACTTCTGGTCGTATCCAGCATGGCTCCGACTTCCCCGCCGATTCCCGGGGCTGTCAAACGATAGGCTGCCTGCTCCACGTACTGCCGCTTGCCTACGATATAACCGCCGGTCGGAGCTATGCCCCCGCCCGGATTTTTGATAAGCGAACCGGCCATTAAATCGGCTCCCGCCTCTGTCGGCTCGAGCGTCTCGGTAAATTCTCCGTAGCAGTTGTCGACAAACACGATGACATCGGGCCGAAGCTGCTTGACAAAGTCCGCCATTTCCCGGATTTGCGCAATTGTGAAGGAAGGCCTCCAATCATAGCCCCGGGATCGCTGGATGCCGACCACCTTCGTCTCGGGCGTCAGCTTCCGCCGGATCTCCTCCCAATCGGGGCTGCCGTCCTCCCGCAGATCTACCTCGTCATAGCGGATTCCCCAATCCCGGAGCGAGCCGGTACCGTCTCCAGGACTTCCGATCACCTTATGCAGCGTGTCATACGGGGTGCCCGAAATGTAGAGGAGCTGATCTCCCGGCCGCAGCACACCGAACAAAGCGGTAGAAATCGTATGAGTTCCAGAGGCAAAATGAGGCCGGACCAATCCCGCCTCCGCCCCGAACACCTCGGCATAAACACTGTCCAGCACCTCCCGTCCGCGATCGTTATACCCGTAGCCTGTCGAGGATGCGAAATGATAATCACTGACCTGGTGCTTCTGAAAAGCACGGATGACCTTCCATTGATTATGGTCGATCACTCGGTCTACTTCCTGCAGCCGGCCTTGAATTTCCCGTTCGACCCTTTCGATATATGGGCTTAAAGCTTCATTCACTTGCATGATTTTCTCTCTCCCTTGTTCTGTCTGCACATAATCAATATTTAAGGCACGATCCACCGGCTCGCCGGGACCGACCAGCGCAGAAAGGTCTCAGAACTCGTATTCCTTCAGCGCATGGCCATGTACCTCATATTCCGGGCGGCCGATCTGAACCGTCAGCCTTATCTCTTCCCCATCGGTTTGCGAAGAGGTCACTTCTCCGATCCTGTAAGCCTGCGCCAACAGATCGCCGCGATGTGCGGGAATGCGGTACTCCAGGCTGACCCCGCCTATTTTATCCTGAATCCGCTCCTTGAGTTTGTCCAAATCTTCCGCGCGATAAGCCGACAGACGCATGAAGTCGCCGGGCCCCGTTAACAGATCCCGTTCTTCCGGCGAACACAGATCGACTTTATTAAACAGCGTAAGCTGCTCCTTGCCCTGCGCCCCCAGTTCCGCCAGCACTTGCTGGACGACCTCCATCTGCTCCTCCCTCATCGGCGAAGCACTGTCCACCACGTGCAGAATGAGATCGGCTTCCAGCACTTCTTCCAGCGTAGCCCGGAAGGCGGCCACCAGATCATGGGGCAAGTTCTGAATAAACCCGACCGTATCCGTCAGCAAGATTTCCTTCCCGGCCGGAAGCTTCAACAAGCGGGAGGTCGGATCCAGCGTGGCGAAGAGCTGGTTCTCTACCAATACATCGGCATGCGTCAACTGCTTAAGCAGCGTCGACTTGCCGGCATTCGTATATCCGACCAGCGCGGCCTGGTACACTCCGGTTTTTCTCCGCCTCGCCCGATGAAGCGTGCGGTGGCGGATCACTTCGGCAAGCTGCCGCTTTAAATCGCGGATCCGGCTGCGGATGTGCCTGCGGTCGGTTTCCAGCTTGCTCTCCCCGGGCCCTCTCGTTCCGATCCCTCCTCCGAGACGGGACAGATTCTTGCCATGACCGGACAAGCGCGGAAGCAAGTAAGTTAATTGCGCAAGCTCCACCTGGAGAATTCCTTCGCGCGTCCGGGCTCTCCGGGCAAAAATATCAAGGATGAGCTGAGTCCGGTCGATGATTTTCAAATCCAGCGCTTCCTCCAGATTCCGCACCTGGACACCCGATAGCTCCTGGTCGAACAGGACCATATTAGCGTTCAGCGCCTCCGATAGCTCCCGAAGCTCGCTCACCTTTCCTTTCCCGATGAACCACTTCGAATCGGCAGCCTCGCGGCTTTGAACGACGGTATCGAGAACAGAGACCCCGGCCGTCTCGGCCAATCGGATCAGCTCCTCCATGGAATAGCCCGCTTGGCGGGCCCGGCTCTTCCTATCCTCCTGCGTAAGCAGGCTGACGAGAATGGCACGCTCCTCCGCTGCGGCGATCACATCATGAGTGGTCGGCTTCATACAACGTCTCCTTCAAAAGTTATTATTTCAGGCCCGGTCCAGCCGCAAGTCTTCCGGACGCAAGGTCATCAGCTCCTGCCGCGACGGATGCTGCTTGTTAAGCTGCAGCAGACGGACCGCTTGATGCCGCATAGCCTTTTCGATCAGATTCCGCACAAGCCTGGCATTGCTGAATGTCCCGAAGCTGTTCTCGATTTCCCGTGTCAAATACTGCTTCAGCTTCCATTCCGCTTGCGGATGGAAGGAATACTCCCGTTCCTTCATCATCCAATGAGCAATCTGCATCAACTGCTCCACCGTATAGTCGGGAAAATCCACCTGAATCGGAAACCGCGACGGCAACCCCGGATTGGTCCGCATAAATTCATCCATTTCATCCGGGTATCCCGCCAAAATAAGAACGAACTGGTTCTTATAGTCTTCCATCGCTTTGACTATGGATTAGGTTTTGATAAGTGCATTCGCTCATCGCCATTATAAGCTCAATCCTGCCATCCTCATGAAGCACCGCTTGGTCGATTAACAATCCGATGAATGCACGTTTGTTGGCCATGCTCAATGAAGAGGACGAAAGCAAATCTTTCAGTTGTCGCACATATTTTATCACACGGTCCGCATAATTAAAATTTTCGCAGGCGTGTTGAAGCATTTCATCAATGAACTGCATATCCTTCCGCAAAATATTCAATTGTTCGTCCAGGCTCTCCAGCTTCGTCTGAAGCTCTTCCTTCGTCCGAATGATGCCGTAAGCATACAAATCCACATATTTGCTTCTCGCCCCGGCTTTGTCCGTGATCATGCGCTGGAGCTCCGCTTTGCGAAGCTGCAGCTCCTGCAGCTTGTGGTGGCTGGACAATCCTTCTATATATTTAATGACGTAGGGCTCGGGTTTTGCAAGAAGAACCGAGAGCCGCTGCCAGACGATCGCATCCACCCGGTCGACCCGCCAATTCCTCCCCCGGCATACCGGTCGGGCGGGGTCCGCCGCTCCTACCTTATATCCCTTCTTTGTCTTACCGGTGCAGGTATAGTACTTGACTCGGCCTCCGGCTGTCTTCGTCGTCACGCCCGACGTCACCGCGGCTCCGCATCTTCCGCACCGGGCCAGCCCTCTCAGCAGATAGTCCTCGGAAGGCCGTCCGCCTGTCTTCCTCCAGCTCTTAAGCCTGTGCTGGATTTGCTCGTACGTCGCTCTCTCAATGTAGGCCGGAATCGGGATGGCTATCCACTCCTCGCGGCTTTTGCGGACCGACCGCGGCTTGCCCTGCTGCTGGACGACTTCAGTTTTGCCGTAATAATAAGTTCCCGTATAGGATTCGTTCTTCAAAATTCGGCTGACGGTCGCCTGATACCATACAGAGCCGTTCGGAGCCGCAATCCCTCTGGAGGACAGTTCTCTCGCTATCCTCGAACATGAATAGCCTTTATTCAGAACCATATCGACCATCATCATATAGATACGTCTTTCTTCCGGATTTTCCACGATCCTGTCTTCTTCCGTATCGAAGGAATAACCGTATAACCGGCGCATCCCGACTGCCTCGCCCTTCAGTGCTTTTGTTCTTCGCCCACGCTTCGTGTTGGCCAAAATTTTGGCTTTGTTATACTGCGCGATGCTTCCCTGTACATTGAACATCAGCATGGATTCGGGGTTATTTTTATCCAGATCGAATTCGACAAATTCAATGTCGCAGCCCAAATCCCATATTTTGGACGACAGCTCGATTTGCAAATGCAGATACCGGCTCATTCGGTCCGGATGCAGAAAGATCGCTTTAGAGCCGATTCCCCGCTCCAGCAAATACAGCAAATAATTAATCAGGGGACGGTCCGGATTGTCACCATGTTCCCCCGCTTCTACCAGGATCATTAACTGCTCGCGGCTATAGTGATGCTTGCTCTCGGCATACCGGACACACCTCTCGATTTGCGACTCCAGAGAATAGCCATATTTGGCCTGGTCATCTGTAGATACCCTTACATAAACAAGAGCCTTGATCTGTTCGATCAAGGCATTCAATTGTTCCGTATGGAGTTGGTAAGCTTCCCGGATAATGATCATCGGCACCACCTTGCGGGTCTGCAAGTGAATAGAATCCTATTGCAGAATGCAAGCCCTATCCTCCCGAAAGAGCTTGCTTCGCGCCAAAGCCCGGATAACCGGAACGCTGTTAACTCATGGTTAATGCTGTTTCCGCTTACCGCTATTTCCGTTCCCCCTCCTTCTGACCGGACTTACATAATGGAAGAGATGATAGCTCTAGAAAATAATCCCGGCCCCGTCTTTCCGTCCGGGTCTCCTCCGGGTCCGGATACTTGCTCAGGACACCGGCCACCCAGGCAGCCAGCTCCCGAGCGAGCTGTTCCTCAGACTTCCACGCAGAAGTATTGCCGCTTCGGAATACTAAATCAGCGGATAATTCCTTCTTCATTAATCTTCCGGTCATCCTCCCCTTTCTGCTCCATGATAATACGTATTCCGTTCGAGAATTGTCCGATTCGTTCTAATTCATATTCCCCGTCTATTCGGCAGGAACGGCCCAAGAACCTCGGACACTCAACCGATCCGTCCGTTCTAAGCCTCTTCGTTGTCCCCGCCCCTCTGAAAACGGCGGCGAACCAACGCCAATACGAGAAGAAGGAATGGAAGCAGGACGCCAAACAAAAAAGTAATAACCGGCAGTGTAAGTCGGCTCCATTCCATCAAATGGGCGGAATTGGTAAACAGGTCAACCGACAATGCCCACGCGACCAATGCTAACGGAATGATATAAATCGAATTCTGACGAACCCCTGTCAGCTTCCCCAACGCCTGCAGAGAGGCATAAAAATAGATCAGCAGCTTGATAAACAGCGAGATCATCCAAATAGTGGGGATCGATGCTTCAATCCGAGTAAAAAAGTCCCCTATATTCACCCTTTGCGCCAAGACATAACCGGGAAAAGTGTAGGTCGCTGCTGCTTTGGCCCCTAATACGGAGATGGCCACCGTACATATAAGCCAGAGAACCAAACCTCCCCACAGAGTTCCCCATATAAAATTTCTGGCTGCCTTGCGGCGATTCTTCACATGGATTGGATAAATCGTGAGAAAGAAAAATAACGGAAAGGTAGAGAAGCTATTATAGGAAATCGCTCCCCGTAACAAGGATGATAATGGTGTGGTTAGGGCCGGCTTGAATTGATTCGCATCCATCTCGGGAATGAGGGCTGCAGTCAGCAGTACGAACAAAAAAATAAAGACCAGAATGTAAATCTCGCTGGCCCGGGCGATAGTAGCCAACCCCAAACGCAGGGCATAAACAGCCGTGATGACAAACAATCCGTTCAAATAAAAGATCGGAGTATCCGGAAAGATCTGATTACCGAGAAAAAAGCCTACATAGTACACCAAGCTGATCACACAAACGAAGTAGGCAAACAGAAAGGTTAACGCAATGGCCAGCCTGCCCGCCCATTTGCCCATCAAGATTTCCATCAAATCATACAATGTCTTATCCGGATAGAAGCTGGCCAAACGAAGGTACAAACCAACGACAAGCAAGTTGATGATAATCCCGATCCCCAGTGCCAACCATGAATCCTGCTGCGCTTCTTCAGCCAATTGCGAAGGAACGAACAGGATCGAGCTGCCGATCGTAAACAGAGTAACCAGCAGGCAGAACTGGCGGGTGGTTATCTCAGAACGGTTCATGCAATCATTCCTTTGCCCTTCAATTCTGTCATCCCCCGAACCATTCCACAAGCGGACTCACAGCTATCATGATCCATTCCATCAAGTTGGGAAACGGAAGCTGCAAGCTCTTAATGATTCCGATAGCTATCGCCGCCAACAGGGCAATGCTAAACAAGCGAAGCTCTCTGTAGAGCTTCTTACGTCTTAATCCGGGAACCTCCAGCCATACTCCCAGGGCGCCGGCCAATACGATCACCACGGCATACTCCAATGTTTCTCCCTCGCTTCCGGCACACTGTCAAATACAGGACTAACTTCGCGCCATGCCATATAACGACAGTCTGCTATCCTGGCCGGATGGTCCATGGATTGATTGTCGGGCGGCGCTTAATCTGATAATTCATTATTGACATAATTAAAACGGGATAATCATGGGGCAGGCACTTCCGGGCCGGATGCGGGAGGGTGCCGATTCACCGGCTTCCCTTATATTAAGAACATGTTATTCACGAATCACCCATGTTTAGGTCGTTTGCGATATGCCAATAATGTAAGCAAAACTCGCTTAATTGAGGTAGGCCCATGAGATTAAATCTTGTCCTTCAGGACAATCTGAACTTGCTTAGAGAGGCTTTTGGAAACAGCGACGACCTGATATTCCGGGAGCTTACCCTCGGTCCGCCCCCGGGCATCCGGGCAGCCTTCATATACATAGACGGAATGGCCGACCGGACCTCCGTCTATCGCCTAATAGAGTCACTTGCATCTCAGGCCGCTCACGACCAGTGGAGAGATTCCTCCGAGGCGGTCAGGCTTATGCGAATTACAGTAGGAGATTATCGCAGCTTGACCGATTGGGAGACCGTTCATCATGCTATCCTCTGTGGCGAGACGGTTATCTTGATCGATCAGCAAGCTCAGGCCTTTTCTGTAGATACGGTCGGTTTCGAACACCGGAATATAACGGAGCCTACCTCACAAACCGTGGTGCGGGGGCCGCAAGAAGGATTTACCGAGGCTCTGCAGACGAACATTACGTTGATTCGCCGCAAAATTAGAGACCCGAACTTATGGTTGGAAATGAACCCGGTCGGGCGCATAACGAAGACCAAAGTGGCGATCATGTACATGAACGGTCTGGTCAATGAGACGACATTGGAAGAGGTTCGTATACGCCTGCAGCAAATTGATATAGACGGTATTTTGGAAAGCAACTATGTAGAAGAGTTTATCCAGGACAAAACCTATACCGTCTTCCCGACGATCAACAATTCGGAACGGCCCGATGTCGTGGCGGCATCTCTGCTGGAAGGAAGGATAGCTATCCTTGTTGACGGTACGCCTTTCGTGCTGATGGTGCCCGCTTTGTTCACCCAGTTCCTTCAGTCGGCAGAAGATTATTATCACCGTTCGGATTTCGGTCTGCTGCGGCTGATTCGATATGTTGCTTTTTTTATCTCCTTGTTCGGTCCCTCTATTTATATCGCCGTCACCACCTTCCACCAGGAGATGCTGCCGACAGACTTGTTGATCAGCCTGGCTGCCCAGAGAGAGGCCATTCCGTTCCCGGCCTTTATTGAGGCGTTGATCATGGAAATCACCTTCGAGCTGCTGCGTGAGGCGAGCATACGAATGCCCAGAGCGATAGGCACGGCCATTTCCATTGTCGGAGCCCTCGTATTGGGACAAGCAGCGGTTGAGGCGGGCCTGGTTTCCCCCGCGATGGTTATCGTCGTATCCATCACCGCCATTGCCGGCTTCATCTTTCCAAGCTTCGAAATAGGAATATCGGCACGTATTCTGCGCTTCGGGTTCATGGGGCTTGCGGCCTCCTTTGGGTTCTATGGAATTTTCCTCGGAACGATTGCTCTCGTTCTTCACTTATGTCACCTGCAATCGTTCGGCGTTCCGTATATGACCCCGTTCGCTCCTTTTCGCGTTTCCGACCAGAAGGACAATGTCATCCGCATGCCTTGGTGGAAGATGTATACCCGGCCGGATATTGTAGTTAAGCAGAATACCGTCCGCACCAGAGATAGCGGACAGAGCGGCGGCGGGCGCTCCGGAACCGGAAGCGAAGCTTCTGCACAGAAGCAGAAGGACGAACAATGATGAGAATTCAAATGCAAAAAAGCTCCTGACGGAGCCCTGTAAAATCCACCAAGGGAAAGCCACACGTCGCATTCCGGGTCGGTAAATCCGGTGGACGACCATTATTAAAAACGCGGGTTCCGGGAATGAAGCTTGGATGGTTCAAGAAGCTCCCGCCCCCTGCTATCCTCAGGTTTAACTTACGATGACCATACAGAAGGAGATGCCTTATGCAAACATCGTTGATAGGGTCATTCCTGGTTTCTATAGCGGGCACCCTGCTGGCCTTCCTGCTTGTTATAGGCATGCTGGTCATCTTCTTCAAACCGATTACACAACGGCTGCTCGCTATGTTCATGAAAAAACTGATGTCTGAACGATATCCGGTTAATATTTGGGAGATGGTTACCGCCTTGACCCGCACAAATCCGATCAAGGTGATGGAGAACAGCCTCCGGGCGGCTTCCGGCGCCATTATTGAGAGGCCATTCGGCAGTCCACGCAAGCATCTGAGCTTCGACGGGCTGATTTTTACACCGGCTCAGTTAGCCGTACTCCCTGCCCACGAGGATGAGAATGTGGACCTTGAGGTGACCATCGGTCCGAAGGCCAAGAAGCCCATGACGCTGCAAATTCCTATTATGGCCGGAGCTATGGGGTATGGAATAGGAGTGAGCGAGAAGGTCAAAATCGCAATGGCCCGAGGAACAGCCGCCGTCGGAACGGCGACCAACACGGGGGAAGGCGGTTTTCTGCCCGAGGAACGCAATCTTGCCAAATTTCTCATCTTGCAGTACAACTCCGGCCACTGGTCGAAGCAGCCTTCCATTCTCAATCAAGCGGATGCTATAGAAATTCATATCGGCCAGGGAGCTACCGCAACAGCCGCGAGCATTATTCCGCCTGAATTTATGCCCGGCAAAGCGCGTCAGGTCATGAACGTGAAGGACGGAGAAATCGTCGTTATTCCTTCCCGTCACCAGGAAATTAACCAGCCGGACGACCTGATCCCTTTGGTTGAAAGGCTGCGTTCGGTGACCGGCGGAGTGCCCATAGGCGTGAAGCTCTGCGCCAGTGCGAAGCTGGAGGCGGATCTGGAGGTAGCTATCCGGGCGAACGTTGATTTCATCAGCTTAGACGGAAGCCAGGCCGGAACGAAAGGCGGTCCGCCGATTCTCGAGGATGATTTCGGCCTCCCCACCCTGTTTGCCTTATGCCGTGCCGTCCGTTATTTGAATCAACGCGGAGTCAAGGATCAAATCAGTCTGTTGGTCGGCGGCGGGTTTTCCAATCCGGGGGAATGCCTGAAGGCTCTTGCGCTGGGAGCAGACGGAGTATACATGGGCACCGCCCTGCTGTGGGCCATGACGCACGAGCAAGTGACCAAAGCGATTCCGTGGGAGCCGCCTACGCAGCTTACCTTTTATCCGGGGGAGATGGCCGAGCAGTTCGATGAAAATCTGGCCGCCCGTCATTTGGAGAACTTCTTCACTTCCTTCGTCGAGGAAATGAAGCTGGGCATCCGCGCCCTCGGGAAAACCAGTCTGCAGCAGGTGCAGGCAGAAGATCTGGCCTCGTTGGACGAATGGACAAGCAAGGTGACCGGCATTCCCTTGGCCACGCAAGCTTACGACCCGCTCGGAGGTCCAGACCCGATGGAGCCTGCAGGGGACACCCAGGCAGTGCCGCAGAAGCCGACTTCTCCGACCTACCCGCAGAAAGGGAAAAACTGGTTTGACTATTTCAAGAAAAAATAATGAACGAGGGGGAACGCCGCATGAGCCATAGCCATTTCCCTCCGGCACAAGACGAGGACGCCTGGATCATGAAACAGAGCTGGCAGCATGTGCTGTTCCTTCACTGGCCGGTTCCGGTTTCCTCTATAAGAGAGAGGGTCCCCCGGCCTTTAACGATAGATACGTTCAAAGGGCAGGCCTGGCTTGGGGTTGTCGCCTTCCGCATGACGGGAATTCGGTTAAGGGGCTGCCCCGTTCCTTACCCCTTCTCTTTCCCGGAAGTGAATGTACGTACCTATGTCTCCCACCAACAGGGGCCGGGAGTGTATTTCATTACTCTGGACGCCTCCGATCCCATTGTGCTGAACATCGCCAAATGGTGGTACAAGCTTCCATACTACCGGGCCAAAATGCAGCTTAAGCACAAAGACGGATTTTTGAAGCTTTCAAGCCGGAGAGTGACATCGGAGTCCCCTTCTTTTGCGGCCCATTACCGTCCTTTGTCCGCGCCTTATCAAGCGGAGAAAGGCACTTTGGAGCACTGGCTGACGGAACGATACCGGTTTTATTGCATTGCGAAGCCGTACGTGAAAATCTACTGCGGTCAAGTCTTCCACCCTCCTTGGCCGCTGCAATCCGTTGAATTGGCCCAATTGGCGAACACATTGACGGATGCCTTGGGAATCCACTTACCGGACGAGCCTGTATTATTGCACTATTCCAGAGGGGTGAACGCCCGTTTTTCCGCTTTGCACACATACCCGGCAGTGTTCGTTTAAATTGATCGCCCCGAGTTAATAATGTTACTTATAACCAATGACAGAAGAATGGTGAGCCTAATGAAACGCCGCTTGAGTGTTGCACTTGTATGGGTACTCCTTACAATCCTTCTGACCAGCTGCTGGAGCCGCAGGGAACTGAACGACCTGGCGATTCAGGTCGCCGTGGGCATTGACAAGGCAGGAGAATTATACAAATTGACGGCACAGGTCGTCGAA
The DNA here is from genome assembly GCF_051966115.1 of Paenibacillus sp. SAFN-117. NCBI lineage: Bacteria > Bacillati > Bacillota > Bacilli > Caryophanales > Paenibacillaceae > Paenibacillus > Paenibacillus sp. SAFN-117. The sequence continues at coordinate 103,271 of NZ_JBQCLK010000015.1, read as the reverse complement.
CCGTCCGAAGTGGCGAAAAAAGGGGCGGGAGGCGTTCGCTCTCCCGTCACTACTTATTCGGCCACAGGCAAGACTCTGATGGAGACTTATCGGAAAATGACGTTGACATCCCCGCGGCGATTGTACGGGGCTCACCTTCGCATGATTATTCTGAGCGACGAAATTGCCAAGGAAGGGCTTAATAAAGTAATGGATGTTTTCTCCAGAGATCATGAATTCCGAACGGATTTCTATATTGTCGTAGCCAAAAACACCAAGGCGGAAAATATGCTTAAAATCGTTACCCCCTTGGAGAAAATACCGGCGAACCGGCTGCTGTCTTCATTGGAAACCGCGCAGAGATACTGGGCCCCTGCTGTTGGAATTGCCATGCACGACCTGATCAACGACCTGATTAGCGATGGACGCGAGCCAGTCTTAACGGCGTTGGAATTGATAGGAGATCAGCGAATAGGCGAAACCCAGCAAAATGTCAAGGAGATCACTCCGGAAGCCGTCCTCCGGTACGCCGGTCTCGCCATTTTTAAGGATGACAGGCTCATCGGCTGGTTTGATCAGGATAACAGCAAGGGGGTAACCTACCTTCGCAAAAAAGTAAAAAGCACTGTGGCCATCATACCTTGTCCGGAGGGGCAGGGAGAGATAACGATTGAAGTCGGTAGGGCCGACAGCAAAATGATAACGAAGCTTAAGGACGGGCAGCCGGAGGCACAAGTAAAGATTAACATTGAAGGCAGCATCGCCGAGGCTAGCTGTTCCATCGATCTGACCAAGAGAGTCGTTCTCCATCAATTGGAACAGTTATATAAGGAAAGTTTGGAGAAGAAAATCCTGACCTCCATTCGTGCCGGACAAAAACTAGGCTCGGATGTGTTCGGCTTCGGAGAAGAGGTTCACCGTTCCAACCCGGCCTACTGGAAAAAAAATAAAAAAGACTGGAATAAAGCCTTCAGGAAAATGCCGATTCAAGTCGATGCGAAAATCAAATTGAGGCATTCCGGAACGATCGGGAACCCGTTTATGAAGACAGCTAAGGAGTAGGTTTGGATGTGGAAGAGTATTGGAATTATTCTGATCGGAGTTCTAATCGCGATCAAGGAAATACCTTATCTGAGAAAGCATCGACTGGCGAGAGAAGAAATTTTCTTCTGGCTTCTGCTCCTTATGGCCACAGGTTTGACGGCCGCTTATGTCATGAAAGTAAATATTCCTAATCCGCTGGATTGGATTATTGTCCTATATAGACCAATTAGCGAAGCATTGAAGCCTTGGCTGATAGAATAGAGGTGGGTCAGATACAGATGAGCGATAAATACACGGTCCGGCAATTTGCCATCATGGTCGCTCTGTTTTCCATTGGCACCGCCATTCTTATCGTCCCTTCCAGTATGGCTGAACTCGCCAGACAGGATGCCTGGATCGCCGCTGTGATTGGCACAGGATTAGGGCTGTGTCTATCCTGGCTGTATACGGTCGTGGGCAAACGGAACCAAGGCTTAACGCTGATGGAAATGAACGACAAAGCCTTCGGCTCTTTGGCGGGAAAAATCATTTCCCTGACCTTTGTTTTTTTCACCTTCGTTACCTCAGCCGAGCTGGTTTATTTCATGGGGCAGTTTATTACGATTCAGATTCTGCCCGGAACTCCCATGTGGGCCGTCAATATCACATGTATAATGCTTGTGCTATACAGCGTTCGATTGGGCTTGGTAACTATTGCACGTTCCGCTGACATTTTGTTTCTGTTCGTGGTGTTTTTATTCTTTATCCTGTTGGTAGCCCTTTCCCCGCAAATTGATATCAATCATCTGGGGCCGGTCATGGCCGAAGGACCGAAACCGATTATAAAGGCATCTGTTTTTTATATGAGTATTTTTTCCTTGACTCCCGTCGTGTTCCTGATGTTCTATCCATCCGGTGTGAACAAGCCGGACAAAGCAAACCGCGCTTTCGTCATTGGGGCTGCTATTGGCGGAGCCGTGCTTATCCTTATGATCTTTCTGGCCATAGCCGTACTAGGGGCACAAATGACCGAAATGCAAGTGTACCCCAGCTACTCTTTGGCCAAGATGATAAACGTGGGGGATTTTTTCCAGAGGGTCGAGGTCATTGTGGCCACCCTTTGGTTTGTTACTATTTTATTATAAAATGACCATCCTGTTCTATGTCTCTGCTACGGGTCTCACCCATATTTTCAAGCTGAAAGATTACCGTCCGCTGACTTTGCCCTTAGGAATGATCCTTGCGATTCTGTCTCTGATCGTCCACCCGGATTACGCTCATAATGATTACTACAATAAACAAATATGGCTCCCCTACGGAGGCACCTACGGCATTATACTGCCATTGGTTCTGCTCGCGGTCACTTCCTTCAGGAGGAATGCAAAAAATAAGGGTTAACAGTAAGTCCGGGAGACGGTTTTACCATTTTAAAATATTCTTGCCCCTTCGCTAATATAATGTATAAGCGAGGTGGTAAGCTTAATGGCGGAAAGTGCTGAAGTAATCACTAAGGAGGTCCGGATTAAGAAAAATCCCGGGCAGATCAACATCGTTCTTAACAAGAGAGAACCGGAAGAAAATCAAGACCGCAAAATACTCGAAATTGATCCATGCAAAGAAGTTCTGGATGAGCTTCATCAAATGATCGGTTTGGATAGGGTCAAAAAATTGGTTTATGAAATTTACGCCTTCCTCAAAATCAATCAGCTGCGGGAAAATGCCGGGCTCAAGACAAACAAGCAGGTATACCATATGATTTTTAACGGCAATCCCGGTACTGGAAAGACAACGGTTGCCCGGATACTGGCTAAATTATTCCAGAAAATGGAGGTCTTGTCCAAGGGCCATCTGGTGGAGGCGGACCGGGCGGATCTTGTCGGGGAATATATTGGCCACACCGCCCAGAAAACCCGCGAATTGGTCAAAAAATCGCTTGGAGGAGTTCTCTTTATTGACGAAGCCTATTCTCTCTCCCGAGGAGGAGAGAAGGATTTCGGCAAAGAAGCCATCGATACCCTTGTCAAAATGATGGAGGATCACCGTAATGATTTCATCCTGATCCTGGCCGGCTACCCGCTGGAAATGGAAACTTTCATCTCCCTGAATCCCGGCTTACCTTCTCGCTTCCCCGTACATATTGATTTTCCCGACTACACAATCGAAGAATTAATGGACATCGCACGTCAGATGGCGAAAGATCGGGATTATGAGTTGTCCGAAGCATCGGAGCAGAAGCTGAAAGCGGACTTGGTCCAAGAGAAAGAACAAAATCTTGTCAATTTCTCCAATGCCCGCTATGTCCGAAATGTCATTGAGCAATCAATCAGAAACCAGGCCGTACGATTAATGCAATTTTACTCTCCGCAGATCAATCGGCTATCCAAGAAGGAGCTGCGGACCCTTCGAGCCGAGGACATTCTCATCCAAGAGCAGGGATACTGACCGAATAATTACCTGCAGATCATCACATATTATAAATGCGGTTCGATGGAAAATATTGTGGGATCATGATGGAAGGAGGGCTTTGTTTTGTATTCACGCAAAACTTTTGAAGAAATCGAACAAAGAGAGACGGAGGTATGGGCTTGCACCAATCAGGATTGCAATGGATGGATGAGACAGGATTTCTCCTTCGTGGACACTCCGGCTTGTCCCTTATGCCATAATTCTATGGAAAAAGAGGCCCGAATGCTTCCGGTTGTAGAAAATCTTACTCATCGAATGGTAAGTACTTAATGACACGATGCCTGCCGGCCTCAATCGATGATCCGTTCACGGCTCTCCCAAACTTTCTCTACATGCGCTAATTGCTTTAAATAGTTAAAACGCATCTATAAGGTACAAGGAAGCCGTATTCATAAATGCCCTTTTGGCAGCAGATTTTTCGAGAACCAGGGTCGTCCTAACTTTAAAACGAAAATCAATGAAATTCATGCTTCAGCCTCCTCCCTGCCGCGAGAAACCAGGTTCCTCTCAAGGGGAGGATTTTTTACGCCCATTTTCCGCCCAATCAATACCCGCATAAAAACCTAATCCATCGCCTTAACGAGGGTGTCGATGGCTTCCTTGCCGAAGTCCTTGTCGCCTCCCCGGGCCAGGCTGTAAGCCTCATCGATAAACAATGCCCCGCCCATCGCTTTCTTAATCAGTTCCTTCGTCTTCAATGCGGTATGCCCTATATATTCGCCGACCAGCTCCGCACGATCCACCTCGATCAGATGACCTTTGGACAGCACCCCCAGCTCATGCAGCAGCTTGGCGACGATTCGGGCGACGGTGGTCTTTCCCGTTCCCGGATTTCCTTTGAAGACCATGTGATAGACATGAGCGTCATAGTGGAGACCCGCCTCGGCCCGGTACTGCTTGATCAGCAGCAGAGCGTAGATTTCATAAATAAGCTCCTTCACATTCTCCAGTCCGATCATTCGGTCCAGCTCTTTCAGAATCGCGGAAAATTGCCGGGTCGGAGCTCTGTCGATCTTGGACAAGGGCGGCGCTTCGGCGGCAGCGGCAGTCCCTTCAGGTGAATTCAATACAATGCTGATACGCCGCGAAGGATCTTCCGGATTTCGGTGGATGGTTGCCGTATATCGACCGCTCATATCGGATCACCTCGTATATTTTTTGTGTAAGCAGTATACGCAGGAGCCCAGAAAAGGGTTCCCGACAAGCCCCGCTCCGCCCCGCCTTCGCCCTAAAGACGCCAAGGAAAATGTGGATGGCCGCGTTGGGAGAGTCTGCAACTGGTACGATTGACGACCCGGTGATTTTTATTTCATGCGGCTAAACCAATTGGGAAAAACTGGCGATCTCAGGCACCCTTATTATTTGCAGCATATCTCGTCTTCGGATTTTACTCAAATAAAAATTCAGTCAAAAACACATTGCATATTTATTCATTAAAATGTATTATTATAAAAATCATGAAAATATCGAGGTGCAGACGGGAGGAGCTTATAGTGGAGAAAGACCGGGCGTTCATAGCCTTTATTGAACAATTGGCCGCCAATACCTGGCCTTCTATCGTTCAGCAAGCTTATGGGGGCTGGAAGCTAAGAGCGGCCGAAGGAGTTACCCGACGGGCCAACAGCGTATGGACTTGCGGGGATCTGCCGGAAGGAAACTGGCGGGAAGAGGTCAATGCTTTTTACAGCCGCCGCGGGCTGCCGGTTTGTTACCAAATCAGTCCGGCCTCTCCGCCGGAGTTGGACAGACTGCTGGAGTTTGAAGGGTATCGCAAAGAAATGGTTACGACCGTAATGATCTCGAGTATTGAAAAAGTCAGGGCTTGTCTAAACCCCCCCGAAGACGATTACATCATCCTCCATTCCGGCCCTTCCGGGGAATGGATAGATGACTTTATCGCTTTCGAGCAATTCCCGGTAACGCGAAAGCCGGTCTACGAAAAAATGTTTGCCGCTATCGGGCCTAGGCATACCTTTCTCACTTTGAAAAATGCCCGAGAGGAGACGATCGGGGTAGGAACGGCCATCGTCGAAAGAGGCTGGGCGGGATATACCAACGTCGTTATCGCTCCTCCATTCCGCAGGCAGGGTGCCGGCCGCCGCCTGGTCCGCGCGCTGGCCGACTGGAGCGGCCAGAACGGGGCCTCGAATCTTTATCTGCAAGTCTCCGCAGATAATGAGCCGGCTATCGCCCTCTATACCCGTTCCGGTTACCGTCCCTTATATCAATATCATTATCGGATTGGAGGAGGATAAACGAAAAGCTCCAGGTTGTCCAATTGTCCAGCATAATGCTTCTCCGTGATACATGACAGCGTCTGACGAACGTGCATCTGTTCCCCCGCGGTCCAAATTCAAGGAGCAGATGAAAGGCCCAGCCACATCATCCATTTGTCCAAGGTCCATTTCCCGTAAGCCAGCGTCTCCCTCGTCTTGTGCCAAGTAATATTCATCACTTCCGAATCGACCGTATACACTCTCGGGTTCTCGAAATGGAGGAATCGGGCCATATCGAGAGCCCGGGCGCCATGATAATGATGAGTAACAATGATGGCCGTCGTCCATTGATTCGCTTTCATAATATTCTGGCTGAAGGACAAATTTTGCAGCGTATTTCTGGCCTCATCTTCCTTGAACAGATCGGATTCGGGGATGCCGCGCTCCAGCAAATACCTCTTCATCCCTTCCGCCTCGGTCACGGTCGAGCCATGTGTACCCAGTCCCCCGGAAAGAATAAATTTATCTACTATGCCTTGCTCGTACAGATCGACGGCCCCTTCCAGTCTTTCCCGAAGGCCCGGACTGGGGACGCCATTCCAGAGGGCGGCCCCAAGAACGATCGCGACATCTGCCGGCTCCGAATTTTGGCTGTGCTGAACCGAGTAAATTTTCCACTGCACATACCCAACCCATAGGACTAGCAAGCCTGCCAATATCCCGGCGGTTTTCAACCAGAATAAGGCCTTGGCTTTTCTTCTTTTCATTCGGTTCCCCCTCAGCTCCCGCGAACACAATCAATATTGCAAAAACTGCTCCACTTCGCCGAACAAACGATCCGCTTCCTCCCCAAAGCAAAGCAAATGCCGGGAATTCGGCAAAATCAGCAGTTCCTTAGGTGCGGATATTTTCTCGTAAATATACTTTGCACTGTAAGGATGTACAATATGGTCCTCCGCCCCTTGGACAATCAGCGTCGGTACGGACACTTGCTCGAATTCCGGCCTGATCTCCTTGACCAGCTTCATAAATTCCACCACAGCGCGCACAGGCGTCCCGGCCTTGCCCGGCGTATCCTTCGTTCTGCTTCCAGCCAGCCTTCCGGCGATATCCCGGATCATCCTTCCCGGGCTGATGTAAATGACCGGCGTTCCCAGTAAGGCCAGTCTGCGAACCGGAAGCCGGTTAGCCACATAAGTAGCCAGCAGTCCGCCCATGGAGAATCCGACCAGATCGATCGGACCACAGCGTTCAACCAGCTTCTCGGCTTCGGTTAAGGCTTTGGCTATCCAGTCGGCCCGGGTATAACGCTTGAGTTCACGTAATTTCCCTCCGTGGCCGGGAAGCTCCGGAACCGTGCATAGCACTCCCCGCTTCCGCAAATGGTCCGCTAAAGGACCTAATTCATAAGGTCCTCCGGTAAAACCGTGGATTAGCATACAAGCTCGCGTGGACACTGGCTATCTACCTCCCAAGGGCACCTCATGAGTGCCGTTTCCGAGAAGAATTCCAAATGCTGCCCCGCACACTTTTAGACTTACTTGCCATTAAACGTACTGCTGCATTAATTCTAGAAGTAAAAATTTTCAAACGAAGCCCTGTAAATCCCCCACAAGCACGTGAGCTGTCGCGCCCTGTAAATTCCCCACGTGACGCGTAGCCTTTGAAGCTTATTCAGGGTACTTTGCGGGAGCCCTGTAAATTCCCCACAAAGTGACGCATAGCCTTCGAAGCGTATTCCGGGTACTTTGCGGGGAGCCCCCTGGAATTAAAAGATTTAAAGCCTGCAATTCTGCACGAATTTTAGGTCGTTTTACTCCGTATACGCGGCAAAGCCTGAAAAAAATACACCTTTTTTCTCGTTCCAGGGATAATCGGGTGATTTAATGTCGAAATTAGAATATTTTCGCAGGCTTTTCTCCATAAGTATCCGAATCGCTTCTAAATGGATGTATTATCGCAGCAATTCTTGATCCATTACCGGTCGTTGCCTTTCCTCTACTCTCGGTCGCTCTTTATGACCTGCAATTAATACTTGCTTTTAATACAGTACTTTGCGACCAGCCCTGTAAATACCAATTATTGTTTTACACTGTAAAAAATTAAAGAATTCGATATGTGGCAAGGATAAACGGCTATCGCCGTCCTTTGGACAGGCTCGTTTACCGATGAAATATAAGAACAGGTATAAGGTGAAACTTATCCTTTCTATATTTTAAAAAATAATCAGAGGCAGGTTCTGCTAAGAAAGAGGCCGCTTCAACAGCAGCCTCTATGTCCAAGGCCGGTTTATTGTCCGGCTTCATGAATCGTCACTTTGTTGATCGTCACGGTCTCCGTCGGAAGGCTCGGCGTGCGATCATTCCCCTTCGGGTTCATCTTAACCGGTGTAGCCGCAATTTCCTGCACGGTATCCATACCTTCAATCACTTTGCCGAAGATAGAATAATCCGGCTGCAAATTCAGGTTGTAGCTATCTTCACCCGTGCATATAAAAAACTGGCTTCCGTTGCGGTCCTTCCCGGACTTCGCCATAGCGACTATTCCAGGCTCGTAGGTATACCCCGAGTCCAGTTCGTCCTTAATGTAATACCCGGGCGTTCCGGTCCCCGTACCCGTCGGATCGCCGGTCTGAATCATGAAGGTCTCAATGATTCGATGGAAAGTGACTCCATCGTAATAGCCCTCCTTTGCCAGAAAGACAAAATTATTGACCGTATTGGGCGCTTCTTTCGCAAATAACTCAATTGTAAACGTGCCTTTGCTCGTTTCGAATTCGGCTTGATAGGTTTGTTCCGGATCGATAGTCATAGCCGGGGGCTGTGACCATTTCTTGGCTTGTCCCGGCGAGGCGGATGGAGCCTGTGTCGTTGCCGGCTGCCCGTTCTGGCTGCCTTGCCCGGCTTCCCCGCCCGATTTGCCGCCGCACCCTGCCAACAGTGCTGCGGCTAGTGAACAGACTAACGCTGCTTTAAATCCTTTACTGTATGGAATCAATGATGAACACCTCAGTTGGAAAAATATAACCCATTATAGCATATTGAAGAAATCACTCTCAAATCTTGCGATTGCTTTAACGAAAGAGATTCGATAGTAAACATTGAGCAGAATGACCTTCCCCCAGTACATCATTTGTTCAACCAGATAACGATGAAAGAAAAAGAGCGAGAGTTAGCGGACAATTGCCCACTCCCCTCGCCCTTTTTTGGCGATATATGAACTTTTCACCGGTTGAGCCTGTTTCTCCATATGAATGAACTAACTGTTGAGACAACCCCACCGGATCATGGAGCCGCTGTCTCTCCGCCTTCTTCCTGACCCCGATTGTTCTCAATGGGATCAATGATCTCCGGCGTTCCCCCCGGATTCATTGTCGAATTGGAGGAGGATTGATGACGATCCGGGTCATCGGGCTCCCGACCCGGGCTTGGAGTCGGGGTCGGATCGGGCCGATTTGATGAATCCGGGTTCTGAGACGGGCTCGGATTCGGATCAGGTGTTTCCCCCGGCTCCCGATCTTTGTCTTTGTCTTTATCTTTGTCTTTATCTTTATCCCTGTCGTTATCTTTATCCTTGTCTTTATCCCCATGATCCGGATTGTCGGGCGGTACCGGTGTCTCATCGGGAGAAGAATCATCTTCTCCGTTCTCCCCCGGTATAGCTACCTCCACAACATTCGATTGTTCCCCGGTCGTATCTTTCTCCGGATCATAAGCAACGACATAGTATTGATAGGTTTCTCCCGGGAAGGCTGAAATGTCGTTCGCCTCCGCCGTCTTAACCTCCAGCAGGAAGCTGAAGTCCCCTTCATTGGAGCCTTTCCGGTAAATCTTGTAATTGACATTACCGGTTACCGCTTGCCAGGAAAGCTTGACCTTCCGGCTTTCCTTATCGTAATGCGCGTTGAAATTCGTCACCGTCTCCGGTTTTTCCTCATCGGCCGGCGGCTCCTCCTCCACCTTCGTACCCGGGAACGGTTTGACCGGCTCCTTGGCCAATGCCTTGGACATTACTTCCTTGAACAAGGCGGCCGCTTGACCGCTCTTGATCGTGATGTAGTGGTCTTTGTCCGCTTTGTCGAAGCCCATCCATACAGCTGCGGTCCATTCCGGAGTATAACCGGCAAACCATATATCCTTGTCGCGTTTGTCCACGAATGGATGCTGGGTCGAGCCTGTTTTACCGGCGACCGGGCGGTTCATCGCGGCGCTGGCGCCCGTTCCTCCCGGCTCCACGACCTTCTGCATCAGTGCCGTCATGGATCGGGCCGTAGATTCTTTCATCACCCGTTTGCCCTTCGTATTTTTAAAGGCATGAATTTCTTTGCCGTTTCTATCCTTGATGCTGACGATGGCATGAGCCTCATGCATTATTCCATCATTGGCAAAAGCGCTGTACGCCTGCGCCATCTCTAACGGCGAAACCCCGTAAGTCATTCCCCCGAGAGCGATAGCGAGGTTCCTGTCATTTTCATCAAAAGTAATTCCAAGCCCCTCTGCGAAATTCATCGCATACTTCAGGCCTACTTCATTCAACAGCCATACGGCAGGCATGTTCCAGGAATACTTCATCGCATCGAACATCGTGACTTCTCCGCGATATTGACCGCTCAGGTTGCTGGGCGAATATCCGTTGAAAGACATTTTCTCATCCTTCAGCATCGAATAAGGCGTAAATTTGCCGGATTCGATCGCCGGAGCAAAGCTGATGATAGGCTTGAAGGATGAGCCCGGCTGCTGCTTGACCAATGCACGGTTCCAGCCCTTCCGCTCATAGTCCCGTCCGCCAATCATCGAGACAATTCCGCCCGTCTTATGGTCAATAATGACCATACTTCCCTGCATAGCCATCGTCTGCTTGTCTGTCTTCTTCTGGAACATTTTATCGTTCTTGAAGGTTTCCTCCAGAATTCTCTGGGCATTGGAATTCAGGGTCGTCTCGATTCTGTAGCCGCCAAGCAGCAGCTCCTCTTCCTCGATATCGTATAGCTTGCTTGCTTCCTGAACCACATAATCAATATAGGAAGGAAATTGATTGCTCGTCTGGATGTCCGTCGACATGGCGGGATCGTAGTCCACCGCCTTCGCCTGATTCATCTCTTCCTCTGTGATCAGCCCCTGCTGATGCATCAGCGTGAGGACAACCCCGCGCCGCTCTTTCGATTTCTCCGGATTATTAAGAGGAGAGTAGGTCGTCGGCGCTTTGGGCAGTGCCGCCAGCGTAGCGATCTGCCACAGCTCCAATTCGTTCAGGTCGGAAATGCCGAAATAGCGTTTGGAGGCCATCTTGATCCCCCAGGCGCCGCTTCCGAAGAAAATCCGGTTCAGATACATTTCCAGTATTTCATCCTTCGTAAACTCTTCCTCCAAAGCGATGGCGATGGAAACCTCGGTCGCCTTCCGGAACACCGTCTTGTCCGCACTGAGGAACAGGTTTTTGGCCAACTGCTGGGTAATCGTACTGCCGCCCTCCACGACTTTGCGGGCAATGACGTCCTTGACCAATGCCCGGCCGATCGCCCATAGATCGATACCTGTATGCTCTTCAAATCTTCTATCCTCGGTCGCGATGAAAGCTTTACGCAAGAGCGGCGGAATATCATCGAGAGCTACCAGCTCCCGGTTTTCCAGATAAAGCTTGGCCACCTCGTTGCCTTGAGAATCCAGAACAACGGAGCCTTCCGTAAGCTGCAGCTTATTAGCCTGCTCATCCAGTATATTTTTCCCCATGTAAATAATGATCAAATATCCGGCCAAGGCGACGACAACGGCCAGAGCGGCGGTGACCAAACTCAATGCCGCCATTTTCCTCCATGTAAAGACACGTTTCTTCGGTTTCGCTTTGGCTTTCTTCTTGGATGTCAAGTTTCTCTCCCCCTTGTCTCCTCCCTGGAAGTTATCTTTCTTCTATCTCTTGTCCTTGATCTCGCTTCCGGTGAATGATGGATGGCTTCTCGTCAAGTTTGCATAAACGATCAGCAATTCATGCCTGTTAAACATCCAACGGTTGAATCCTTTCGTCATGCCAGGCCAAAGCCTGCGCAGATCCGTCCCCAACCGGATTTTCAATCTTTATTCACCGGCAGCACGCAAGCTCAACCTTCCCTTCCTAATGTATAAACGAATATAAACGATTAAAAGTTTCATAGCAAGCCAAAACCCACGGCACCTCTTGTCAAACATTAACCTGCAAAAGGCCAACCGAACCTTTCAGACTACCGTTCTTGAGAACAATCCGTAGAGAAAAACATGCACAGACCGTTAATAATCCATCCGGAAAAGCCTCCAGAAAAAGAACAACCCTTCACCTGAATCAGGTGCAAGGGTTTTCTCCGTTTACCAATATTTACATAATCGTCTACTTATCTGATTCTATCTCCGGAGCAAACGATACCGCTCGCATTGGCGTGAACGTTGATATCGCATGCTTGTATACCATCTGCTGTCTGCCTTCGCTATCGATGATGATCGTAAAATTGTCGAAGGCTTTAATAAGCCCGCGAATCTGGAACCCGTTCGTCAGGTAAACCGTTACGGGCACACTTTCTTTACGCAACGAATTAAGAAAATTGTCCTGAATATTAATTGTTTTGTTCATCCATTGGTCCTCCTTCAAATAGTTGGAACAGACAGCCATCTAAACTTTATGGAAGAATTAGCTACGTTACGAAGTGTATTCCGTATGGGGCGTTAACTTTCCTGCTATTATATCATTAATTGTCCGCAAATGTTTAGAAAAATTTGAATGGTCTGTCACATCGACCCAACAGATGTCCTTCATTCGTCTAAACCAGGAAAGCTGGCGCTTGGCAAAACGCCTTGTGTTCCGTTTAAGCAGCGTAATTGCGTCTTCCCAAGACATCTCGTTGCGTAAATAAGCGGCGATTTCCTTATAGCCAAGTCCTTGCATGGAAACAAGGTGCTCCCCATATCCGAGACGAAGAAGCTCACGCACTTCTTCGACGAGTCCTTCCTCGACCATCTGATCGATACGGTCTTCAATACGTTTATATAGTAATTCCCGGTCCATTGTCAAGCCTATGATGCAAAGATTATAAGGAGATTCCCTGCGCTGCCCGGCCAGATGCTCCGACAACGGAATTCCTGTCAAGTGGGCGACCTCCAGAGCCCGGATGACCCTGCGGTGATCGTTCGGGTGAAGCCGCTCCGCGGTGGCCGGATCGATCTGGCGAAGCCTGTCATGAAGAGCCTGCTCCCCATGCTGCTCCAGATAAGCCCGCTGTTCCTCACGGAATGGTTCGTCGGAGCCGGCATCGCTAAATTGAAAATCATAGCACAGCGATTCAATATACAGTCCGGTGCCCCCGACAATGAAAGGCAGCTTGCCCCGGGCGCCGATTTGCTCGATAAGCCGCCGGGCCCGTTCCTGAAATTCGGCTACGGAAAAAGGATGATCCGGATCGTGAATATCGATCATATGATGGGGAACCCGGGCTCTTTCTTCCTTCGTCGCCTTGGCCGTGCCGATATCCATGCCCCGGTATACCTGCATCGAATCTCCGGAAATGATTTCGCAATGAAGCGATTCGGCTATATCCAGGCTGAGCCTTGTCTTGCCGACGGCCGTCGGCCCTACGAGAACAAGCAGTTTAGGTTGGTCAGATTCACGTGTCATCCTGAGATCACCCCGTAAGCGATTTTCGAGCTGGAACGAACGACCTCTCCGAAGCCAAGCCGTTCGAATTCCCGGCTTCCCCGCAGCTCCTTAAGAACAACCGCTCTCCGCGCAACCCGCTTGGCCTCCTCAATGGCGGAAGGCTGCAGGGAGGCGGAATTCGCCACCTCTCGAAGCGGGGACAGGTGGCTGGTCTCCTGCACCGGCTCCCGGAACATCGGATCGAAGTACACGATATCGAAGCTCTTGTCCGCAAGCTGCTTTAAATATTCCGCATGGTCCCGGTGAACCACCTGCACCCGGCGCATCGCTTCGTTCAGTTGGGGAATTTCGGAAATATAGGTCTTAAGCCCTTCCTTCAGCAAAACGGCCAGAGCCCCCTCGCTCTCCAGCGCGGTCACATGCCCGCTGCTTCCGACCGCATGAGAAAATACAATGGCATCCGAGGCCAAACCGGCGGTACAGTCCAGCACCGAATCTCCTTCCCGGACACCGGCGGCTGCGAGCAGCGAGTCGGACTCCCCGCGCACGATTCGCTTGATTCTTACCAGCGCCATGCTGGGATGAAAAAATAAAGGCGGCTGCGAGCCGCAATAATAATTCAGCTCTTGCTCGGAGACGGACCAAATCCGTTCCTCTCCATATTTATCGGCAAGCTGCTTGAGAGATTGGCGTTCCCGGGGCACCCAGGTCCAGCCGTTCTCGGCAGCAATCCTTCGGGATCGCGCTATCGCGCCATCCGTAGGGTTATATGTAGTCGTTACAATCATGCCATCACCCGGTCATTTCTATGCTCGTCTGCAAGAAAACATCTTCCCTTGCCCCAAGAGTATACTCTATTTTGCCCCAAAAGTATAATCCGGCTCCCCTATGCTGCGGAAGCCGGAATCATCTGTTGAGCTACATTACTCTTTTAAACATTTTTTCCAGTTCATATGTGGAGAAGCTGACGACAATCGGCCGCCCGTGCGGACACGTATATGGAATCCGGCAGGAAGCGAGCCGTTCCAGCAATGCCTCGATTTCCGCCAGGCTCAGTCGCTGGTTCGCTTTAATGGACGCTTTGCAGGAGCAAAGCGTAGAGGAAGCTTCCCGCAGCTTGGCCACGTCAATCTGTTTCTTCTCCGCCAATATCCATTCGGCCATTTCTTCTATAATGTCCTTCTCTTCCCCTTCCGGAAACCAATGGGGATAGGCGCGGACGATGAAGCTGTTCCCGCCGAAGCTCTCCAGATAGACGCCGACCTGTTCGAAATAGTCCAGCCGCTCCTTAAGCCGTTCCGCTTCCGCAGAGGTGAATTCCAGGGTTAGCGGAACGAGCAGCTCCTGGCTGGCCTCCTGAGGCTGGCCGAATTTATCATAATAGTATTCGTAATTAATCCGCTCATGGGCGGCATGCTGGTCGATCATGTACAAGCCATCCTCGTTCTGGGCGAGGATGTATGTGCCATGCAGCTGGCCGATCGGCTCGAGCCGCGGGAACGCGGGCATCCCGCCGCCTGCCTCCGCCTGCGCGAGCACGCCTGCGGCCGCCTCCGCCGCCGCACGCGCCTGCGCGCCTGCGCCGCCGCCGAAGCCGCCCTCGCGGCCGGCCGTCCCTGTACGGGAACGATTCCCGTACGGGGACGCTGCCGGCCCCTGCGGGGCGGCCGACCGCGCCTGCGGCCCGCGGCCCGACGCTGCGCCGGCGGCTGAGCGCCACGCGTCGTTCGCGTGGCTGGGCCGCTCCGGCGCAGGCGCGGTCGCGTCGGCGCCGGCAGCGGCGGGCGGCTCGGCTGCGCAGGCGCGCGGCGATGCGCCGGGCGGCGCGCCGTCACCGGCGGCGGCCGCTGCGAGCAGAGCGTCGTCCGGGCCTATATGTGGCCCGGTGGGACGCTGCTCGCTGGCGGGCGCTTCGCCGGCCGGGCGCGCCGTAGGCGCATCCGCCGCGGCAGGCGGCGCAGCCTGCGGCGGCGGGGGCAGCGGCTGTTCGCCAGGCGCTGCGGCAGGCTCGCTGCCGTACCACGCCAGCTGCTCGTGCACCACAGGCTGGCGCTTCACCGGCTTGGAGCCGCTTGGTATCAGCACCTCCTGCCGCAGGGCCGAGCGCACCGCCTCCTCCAGCAGCTGCATCAGCTCCGCTTCCTTGCTGAACCGGACCTCGAGCTTCGAAGGATGAACGTTGACATCGATCAGGCTCGGGTCCATCTTCAGATGGACAGCGGCCAGCGGATACCGGTTAATGGGCAGCAACGTATGGTAGCCCTTCAAAATAGCCTGAACGAGTCCATAATTGCGAATATACCTTCCATTAATCAACGAAGAGATTCCGAGTCGGTTCGCCCGCGTCCATTCCGGCAGCGAAATGAACCCGGTCAGCGTATAATCCAATGTCTCCCCGGAGACGGGAACCATTTTCTTGGCTGCCGCACTTCCATAGACGGCTGCGATAACCTGCAGCAGATCTCCGTTGCCCAGTGTCCTCAACAGCGAGTTGCCGTTATGCTTAAGGGAGAAAGCTATTTCGGGGTGTGCGAGCGCCAGCCTGTACATGAAATCCGACACGTGGCCTAATTCGGTCTGGATCGTTTTCATGTACTTAAGCCGGGCCGGCGTATTGTAAAACAGTTCCTTCACCAAAATATCCGTGCCTCTATTGGCCGCTGCCTCCTCCTCTGTAACGACCGTTCCGCCTTCCACCACTATCCGCCGGCCGAGTCCTGATTCATTGTCGGAGGTCAGGCATTCCACCTTGGCTACGGCAGCGATACTTGGCAGGGCTTCCCCTCTGAAGCCGAGCGTACGGATGTGAAATAAATCTTTGCCGCTCGAGATTTTGCTGGTCGCATGGCGGAAGAAAGCGGTCCGGCAATCCTCCGCCGCCATCCCCGACCCGTTATCCGTCACCCGGATCAACTGAATGCCGCCTTCCTCCAGACTGACGTCCACCCGGGTGCTTCCGGCGTCTATCGAATTTTCGACCAGCTCTTTCACGACCGAGGATGGCCGTTCCACCACTTCACCTGCTGCAATCTGGTTAGCGATATGCTCGTCCAACAGTCGGATAATTCCCATCCGGACCGCCTCCTTTCCTCATTTTCCAAGCGTATCGTTTAATGCAAATTTTATAAGTGCCACATAATAGCGGCCCGATCCGGCCGATTGGGACTTCATTTCTGATCGGATAGCTTGTGCATTAAGATATCGTAAGAGTCAACTGCCCGGCTTCGTCGGACCAATCGAATTTGCCGTACGATTGCTTGAAGGCATTCAGTTCAATATACGTCATGTCTTCTTTCATCTTCATTTCCGCTCCGAGCGGGAATTGAACCGCATGGCCATCTAGCGTCATTTCAACCATTTGCCGGTCGGCCTTCCATTCGATGGTGCTGCCGGCCAGAGAAGCAAGAATGCGGGAATGAACGAACGTACGGCCTTCTTCGCGAAGAACAGGCACGCTCCCGGCAAATTCCACTCCGTTAATCCGTACCGCCTGTCCCTCCGACTGGCTTACCTGCAAATTGTCTGCACCGGCCGTACGAAGTGCGGTTAACAATTGAGGAAGATCTCCCTCTGCGTGAACGTCCGGCGTAATTCCGACTCCGTTCACTTTATCCGATTTCGGAGTCAAGTACTCTTCTATCGTCAGCTTCAGGACACTGCCATCGGATAGCTCATAAGAAGCCTGTACGCTACCTTTGCCGAATGTCTTCGTACCTACAATGGTTGCCTTGCCGTGATCCCTCAATGCTCCGGACAACAATTCCGATGCGCTGGCGCTGTTCTCGTTGACCAGAAGAACGACCGGATAGCTCACTTCAGAACCACCGTCAACCTTGATCTCAGCCTTCTTCCCGCTGCGATCCTGGGTTTGCACGATGACCCCTTCCTTCACAAAATGCTTGGCTATCTCAACCGAAGCATCCAACAGCCCTCCGGGATTATCCCGAAGATCTATGACCAAGCCGCGGATGGACTCGTTTTTCCACTGCTCCATAATCTTGGAGAACTCCGCTGCCGACTCCGTGGAAAACATGGTCAGTTCAATATAACCGATGCCTCCTTGCAGCAGTTTGCCCGTTGCCACAGGCACCGTTACCTTTTTCACCGTCGCCTTGATTTGCAGCGTTTCCTCGCCCCGGCCAACGGAAAGCTCCACTTCCGCATTTTCCTCTTTCGGAATAAGGGCAACCATTTCATCCAGAGTCATTTGCTCCGTCACCGGCTGGCCCGCGACAGACAGTACCCGGTCACCTGCCATCAAGCCGGCTGCCTCCCCGGGGGAACCGGGAATCACCCGTTCAATGGCGATTCCTTCAGGAATCTTCGTCACTACAATCCCCAATCCGGTATACTGTTGGTCTATTGTGTTCTGGAAAGCTTCCCATTCCTCAACCGTCATAAAACTGGTATAAGGATCATCGACTGCTTGCAGCATGCCCTTGATAGAAGCTTCCGACAGCGTCTCAGTATCCACACCGCTCACATGAAGATTCTTCAACAGCTCATAAACTTCAAGTACACGATACTCCAGGTCATCCACATATAGTGCTTCGTTTGCCTCTTCCGCATAAGCCGGAAGCGCAAGCGTCAATGCCATAATGACGGCGAGCATAAGCGATTTCCAGCGATAAGTCCTGTTCTTCAATCTGATTCCTCCTCCATTGGATTGCAGCTTTCGGGTATAAATTAACAATCGTTCTTGAGTTCATATAGAAAATTCATCGCCTGAAGAGGAGTCATATTGATCAAATCGGCATTTTTCAACCGTTCCATCACCTGCTCCGCCTTGCCTGACGATTTACCGTCTGAAGCGGCGTTATACCGGGCTGCTTCTCGTTCCCGGGATTTCGAGCCCGAGGCTCCCGGTTTTGCTTCGGATAGGGAAGCCTCCGGCGGGAAGAAGCTCAACTGGACCGCCGCTGCCGCCGCTTCCTCCTCGGCATGCTGTACGGCGGCTCTGGCCTCGAAGGCGTTAAGCAGCGTGTAGGATCTCTGGATGATCGATTCCGGGAGGCCGGCAATTTGTGCGCAATAAATTCCGTAGCTCGTGCTCGCAGCCCCGGGGATCAGCTTGCGCAGGAAGGTAACCTGCTGCCCGCTTTCTTTAACCGCCATACAGAAATTACGCAGGTGCGGCAGGCTCTCGTCCAAATGTGCCAACTCATGAAAATGAGTCGAAACAAGCGTCTTACACCCAACCTGGTCATGCAGGTATTCGATCACCGCCTGGGCTATCGCCATTCCTTCCCCCGTGGATGTCCCGCGGCCCAACTCGTCGATGATGACCAGGCTGCGATCCGTCGCTTTCTCGGTCATCACCTGAATGTCCATCATTTCGACCATAAAGGTGCTCTGCCCGCCGATCAGATCGTCGGCCGCCCCGATCCTCGTAAAAATCCGGTCAACCAGCGGAATGACCGCACTCTCCGCCGGGACGAAGCTGCCGATTTGCGCCATGATCGACAGAATGGCCACCTGCCGCATATAAGTGCTTTTACCGGCCATGTTCGGACCGGTAATAAGCATGATCCGGCCTTCGTTCATCTGCAGCTCCGTATCGTTCGCGACAAAGGCATGCTCCTCCAGCACCGCCTCGACAACCGGATGTCTCCCCGCCTTGATGGACATATCGCCGCTCTCTGCCAGGACCGGACGGCAGAACCGCCGTTCGGCGCCTACCGTTGCCAGAGACTGCAGAACGTCGATGGTGGCGATGATCCCGGCCAGCTTCTGCAGCCTGTCCATCTGTCCGGCGATTCGCCCGCGAAGCTGCTGGAACAAGTCGTATTCGATGACTACAATCTTCTCCTGGGCTTCCAGAATGAGTGCTTCCTTCTCCTTCAGCTCGGGCGTAATGAACCGCTCGGCATTCGCCAGCGTTTGCTTGCGCTCGTAGGTGCCCTCGGGGATCGAATGCAGATTGGAACGGGTTACTTCTATGTAATATCCAAATACTTTGTTATATCCGACCTTCAGCGATTTAATTCCGGTCTTCTCCCGTTCCCTGCTCTCCAGTTCGGCAATCCATTGCTTTCCGTTGCGGTCGGCTTCGCGGAGCTGGTCGAGATATTCGTGATAGCCGTCACGGATCAGCCCCCCGTCTCTTACGGATACCGGCGGTTCGTCAACGATCGCTTCCTCGATCCATGCGCGGATGTCCTGGCAATCGTCCATTCCTTCAACGAGCTTATGTAGTGTGGAGGAACCCGACTGGACGCATACTTCCCGCAGCGCCGGAACTTGCCTGAGCGAATGCTGCAGCGCCACCAGGTCTCTGCCGTTCGCGTTGCCGTAGGAGATCCGGCCGACCAACCGCTCCAGATCGTAGACCTCCTTCAGAGCCGAGCGGAGATCATCGCGGACGATGACCTGATTATGTAAGCGTTCCACGGCTTCTAGCCTTTCCTCGATCGGCCCGCGCGTTATCAGCGGCTTCTCTATCCATCGGCGCAGCATCCTCGCCCCCATGGAGGTCACGGTTTGGTCCAGAAGCCATAGCAGGGAGCCCTTTTTCGAACGTTCGCGAACGGTTTCGACCAATTCCAGGTTGCGTCTGGTGAAGGGGTCCATTACCATGAATTGATTCGTCTCATAACGCCGGATGGAAGTAATATGAGCGAGCGCTCTCTTCTGCGTTTCACTCAAATACGCCATAAGGACCGAAACGACCTTCTTCTCGGCTTGTCCAAGCGTGCCCCACTCTTGCTCTCCAAAGAAGGAGCCGGCTTCCGGATCCTCCGCCTCTCTGACCGTATACAGCGGAGCTTTGGCCTGGCCTTGCAAGGCTGTTCTAACCCTGTTCAGCAGCGCCTCCTCCCCGATCACCTCCGAGGGAGAATAGACGGACAGCTCGTCCAGAAGCGATTCCTCCGCCTCCACCTCTGTCACATACAGCTCCCCGGTAGATAGGTCGCAGGCCGCGAAAGCGAAGCTTCCTTCCACAGAAGCAAGACAGGCCACATAGTTGTTGGTGCCTTCCGGCAGCTGCTTGCCTTCCATGACCGTTCCCGGAGTAACGATCCTGACAATTTCCCGGCGGACAATTCCCTTGGCCTCCTGCGGATTCTCCACTTGCTCGCAGATCGCCACTTTATAACCCTTATCTATTAATCTGGAAATATAGTTATCGGCCGAATGATAGGGAACGCCGCACATCGGAATCCGCTCTTCCGCCCCGCCCTCCCGACCGGTCAACGTCAGCTCTAGCTCCCGTGAAGCAATGATCGCATCCTCGAAAAACATCTCATAGAAGTCGCCAAGCCGGAAAAATAGCAAAGCGTCCTTCGCCTCGGCTTTGACGGACAAATATTGCTGTATCATCGGTGTATACTTAGTCATTTCAAACCCCCATAACAGAAACAGCGTATAAATTTCATTATAACATGAATGGTTGGAGGCCCGCCTGATTTTTTGACAACTCATTTCCATTTCTTTAGAGGTCCGCCAGGACAAGCTTGGATTGAACCAGGTATACATCCGGCCGTTAGCAGCGACGTCTGCGGATCGGATCCTCCAAACGTTTGCTGGCTCTATTAAACAGTTTCTTTTTTCACGGTCACGCTGTTTCGAAAACTCGCTGCAAATCACCGACATGACTTAGGGCATCCGTTCAGAGAGCGACGGCACCTTCATTAATATAATGTAAGTGGGAGAATCGACGAGTTCCATCAGGGTCCGTGGAGTCAAAAACCTGCGAAAGTACATCTTTTGGAATGTTTGCCGAGCTGTCTCGGGGAAAGCCTGCAAAGATACATCTTTTTGGCTTGTTGAAGCGGCGGTTTGGTTATTTCGAACGAGAATTCCTGTATTTTCGCAGGCTTTTCTTCCCGATATCTAGATTCGCTACATAATTGATGTACTTTCGCAGGAATTTATGTTCGCCGAGGAATGAAGTGCCGATAATCACTGACGTTGCTGATTATTCGGGATATAGTCATGCATATTTTCGCGAACCTTCTCCACAACTGTACCGGTGATGTCCCAAAAGACAAGCAAAGTGCATGACTTTTGGCGAAAATCCGGCAAATCCCGAAAAAGACGTGCAAAACTGCATGTCCATTCCTGGAAAAATATGGGATATCAACAAAATGGATAAATTTACGCAACATTTGCATGTCTTTGGCTGATCTCAAGTTAAATATTACAAAAAGACCTGCCGTTTTGCAGGTCTTTCTTCATCAGTCTTTTAGAAGCTCGCAAAAATTATGCCAAAACGCACGTTCGAAAAGCATGAGCATCCTTTGTCAGAAATGCGTAAATGTGAAGCCTGTTGGTCCAGACCGCTCCTGGCCGATGGCGCAACTCGGGCTAGGGATATTTGCCCTAACTGATCAGAGCCTCTCCAAAGTTTTCCGGCCTGCCGGAAGGTTCAATTCCGAAGCGGCGGGGAGCTTCCAGGCACCGCGAAAATCACCCGCCGGCAGAACCTTCCCGCCAAATACGATTTGCTTCAATGCGTCCAGCTCTTTCCTGTAGGTGGAATAAGCGGTCAATCGTTCAAGCTCCCCCCATAGTTCACGGACCACCGGGCGCAAATACGTTTTGTTGCCTTCGTAAAATGCCTGCTGCACCTCGAACCGTGTCAGCGGCTCCTGCTTTAGCTCGCCATAGTGATCGATGATGCAGCGGGTCAGGCACAATACCCCTGCGCTCAGACGGGGGGAACCGAGCCAACTCGCCAACGAGCGGTATTCGAATCCGCCATGGGCTTTGCGGCGAATATCTCCCAGATAGCCATAGCGGGGCCGGCGATATCGATCACGCTCTTCCTCCGTCAGCAGCATCGGGAGGGCCAAATAATTATCGAGCATCCGGACCAATCGGGAATGAAGCCAGATTCCGCTAATATGAATATGGCCGCCGAGCGGAATCCCGCGCACGGGCATGCCTCCCGCTACCCAGGCAAGATCGCGGTCCGTAATCAACCGGGTCGCCTGCAGAAGACTTCTCCGCAGATGGCGGACCAATTGCCTCGGATCGGAGGCGGGTTCCGGACGCAGCTCCACCAGCGGCATGAACGTTCGCTGTCCGCGCACAATCACGTTATCGCAGCCGACTGCCCCTTCCTTGTCCATAAAACGGGAGGCGGGAGTAATTTTCCCTTCCCGATTCTGCAGCACGAATTCCGGGTCCGCCCCGAGCATTGCTGCAGGTGCCCCTCCCGCCTGCTTCCTGACATCCGCGGCAAATTGACGGATCGCCTCGACAAGCCTTCGGACCCAGCCGCCCATCAGCTTCGGATTGGGCTCCACATCAACAATGACGGTCCGGCTGTCCGCCGTTACCGCCGTTCGTACCAGTGCAAAGTCCAGGCCCAAAGCATAAACCGCTTTTAAAGAATCCTTAACCGCTCTGCGCACAGGGTGGCTCCAGTTCTCCTCCCCCAGCTCACGGAAAGCCGGACGGATGGCGGAGGCCGAACGAGCCAGCAGAGGTTGAGCGGCCTTCTTCTCGTAGACGGTCAACACTTCCAGATGAAAGACGGGGATCATATACTCATGTGTATACATAGGAAAGCCGCTTCGTTCCGCCCTCGTTTGAAGTATTCCCGGCTTTAATCCGTGAAGCCTCAGTATCTCTTCCCTCTCCGGCCGGTTACCGGCCCGCAGTACGGGTTTCAGCCGATTGAGCGTCAGCACTCCTTCCGGCTCCTCCACCTTCGTCCCCCACCGAATGACCGCTTCTACCGGAAAGTCTTCCGGCAGCCTATCTCCGTGCGGCAGGTCCAACTGCTTCAGCAGAGGCTCCAGTTCTCTCTCCCGGCCATGCAGCACAAAAATCCCCATAACCGCCCCTCCTTGCCGGCACCAACCCTGATGCCGAAAAAAAGCTTCCATTGATGCATACTCGGAGATGTCGTCGAATCCTTCTTTAGAGGTAGCTTTTTATGCCAATAAGAGTCTTATTTTACGAATTATTTATGCTGTAAAAAAATAAGACCCTTATGCGGTAAAAAAGAGGGCTCCCGCCCTCAGCATAATAAAGCCTGTTACATATAATGGTTAATAAGTCAGGTGTAGTCCTCGTCGATCAGTTCAGGATCCAGATCTTCATAATCGCCGAGATCCTCGCCATCAAAGTCATAGGATTTATCATGGAAATCCGGGCATCCGTTCGGATTCACAAGGACGCATACTTTCGTTTCCGCCACCATTTCGATCATAAACTCCCGCTCTACCCTAATAATGACACAGCTACCGTCTGCCGATACGCTCGCCTCGACGCAGTTCGGTTCCTGTGTCGCAGTAGCAGATACTTCTGCCGTGGAAGCCCTATGTTTTTTGTCAATGTAAGATAACGGGATGACATCGACATACGAAACCGTTTCTTTGGCTACGTCCGTCTTCGTATTCCGATCATACGAATACCAGATGTTAATATCATAAGTACCTATTACTTCTACTCCGTCGCTCGCTTTGGCCGCTTCGTACTGATGATTGATAATCCACGCGCCTAGGATGCTGGTTGGAGCATGAGACGGAGTTACGGTATGGCTCACCTGACTGAATTTACGTCCTTTGCCGCAAACTGCTTTTGTTATGATCTCTCTAAACTGCAGATCTTTATCTGTAATCGACATCGTTTCAACCTCCTCCATACAATCATTCTTTTAAATTGTATGCAGGACATTCGTCTAGGGTGACAAAAATTTTTGAGAATCCGAGAAACCACGCCAAACTTGTTCATTCCTGATTTTCTAGGATTTTTGGCGGCTGCCCTTGCCTTGTCGGACAACCCTCGGCTTTCTTCCTTCTTTTTGTCTTCTATTCTTAAACCGGATGTCGACGGAGGGAAGGAATCCCCCCTGCAGCGTGGGAGTCCCCTCCGGGCCGCCGGTTCCCGACGAAGTCCGCCTGCTGAAGCAAATCTTTAATTCTTCCTTGCAAGCCTTCCTTCCAAGTAGGCTACCGCTTGATACATCAAGGTCGCTACGATCGCGATAATAAACAGACTGCCGATAACCAGAGAGAAGTTGAACACCTGGAAACCGTAGATGATCAAATAGCCCAGTCCTTGTTTCGACACAAGAAATTCCCCGACAATCACCCCGATCCAAGCCAGACCGACATTCACCTTCAGAGTGGAAACAATCGTCGGAAAGGAAGCCGGCAGAATCACCTTGCGAAACACCTGGGTCCGCTGCCCCCCGAAGATCCGGATCACCTTCACATAGTTCGAATCCACCTCGTTGAAGCTGGAGTAGATGACCAGTGTCGTTACTATGACCGTTATAGCCAATGTCATGGCAATGATGGACAGGACGTTGGGACCCAGACCGACAATAAAAAGAGGTCCGAGCGCTACCTTGGGCATACTGTTCAGGACGACGATGTAGGGATCGAGAACCTTTTGCAAAAAAGGCGACCACCAGATCAAGATCGCTATAGCCGTACCCACAAGCGTACCTAGAATGAAGCCGACCAGTGTCTCCAGCACCGTCACCCCGATATGCGGAAGCAGACTGCCGTCCAGCAGCTTGGAATACAGCAGCTCGATGATTTTGCTGGGGTAGCTGAACAGCAATACATCTATCCATTTATTCCTTCCCGCCATTTCCCATAGGATCAACCCGCCCGCAAGGATCGCCAGCTGGGACAACCATACCAGCCACTTCATTCTTCTGCGCTGCGCCAAATATTGTCCGAAGATCGATTCTGTCAAAGCTGTCCGTCCAGATGACTTGTTACCGGTTAGCATCATTGACACCACTCTTTCTTTCTTGAGTCTCCAGCTCCCTCCAAATTTGATTGAAGATCGGGTGAAATTCAGCCGCCTCCCTGGCCTTGAAAGGCGTCTCATGCCTTATCGGCTCCGGAATGATAATCTCCTTGCGCAATATGCCGGGGTTGCGGCCCATAACCAGTACGCGGTCACTCATCGCCACCGCTTCGGAAATATCGTGGGTGACGAGCAGGGCGGTTTTGCCTCTGGCCTTCAGGGTAGCGGACAGCAAATCCTCCAGCTCCAGCTTGGTCTGATAATCAAGCGCCGAGAAAGGCTCATCCAGAAGCAAAATATCCGGTTCGGTCACAAGAGTCCGCACCAAAGCCACACGCTGCCGCATCCCTCCGGACAATTGAGAAGGATACTGATCCTTCGTATCGGCCAGCCCCAGCTCATTTAACAGATGAAGGGCATACTCCCGGTTAGCCTTCGTAAGCTGACCGGTCAGTTCCAACCCGACCAAAACATTCTGGTAAATAGTCCTCCAGGGAAACAAATAATCCTGCTGAAGCATATAGCCGACCTTGCCTGACGGGCTCTCTACCGTTTCTCCAAAAATCTGCACCGTCCCGGATGTTGGCCGGATCAGCCCGGCGATTATCGAAAGCAGGGTTGTTTTTCCGCAGCCGCTAGGACCGACCAGACCGACAAACTCACCTGGTTCCAGCGACAGGTTGATCTCTTCGATGGCGAGGGAGGCGCCTCTTTCGGTTACGTATACCTGAGTAATCTCATTCAGACGAACTGCGGCTTCCATTCCGATTCCCCCTTTGCCCGTAAATATAGATTTACTTCACCACTCTTGTTTAAATCCCTCAGGAATTGTTACTCCTTCTGTTTGGCCTGTTCCGCATACTTGTTGTTAACCAGTGCAGCCGGTTCAATTCTTTCCTTCAGCTCTCCGGCTTCCTCCATGACATCAAGCAGATTATTCCACTCCTCGTCATCGATGATAGGATCGCTTGCATAGCTTCCTTGCTCTTTATAACGCTGAACTACGCGGATTATAATGTCCTTCTCCGTATCCTGGAAGAAAGGAGCGATGGATTCGGCTATGGCCTCTACCGGCTGGCTGTCGACCCATTTCTGCGCGCGTTGAACCGCGTTAGTGAATTTTTGAATAATCTCTTCGTTCTTGTCGATATAGCTTTTCTTGGCCATAAAAACGGTATAAGGCAAACGTCCGCTCTCCACTCCGAACGATGCTATGACCGAGCCTTTGCCTTCCTTCTCAAACACGGATGCCTGCGGCTCGAACAGCTGGACATAATCTCCCGTGCCCGAAGCGAAGGCTGTCGGGATGTTGGCGAATTCGACGTTTTGCAGCAGGTTCAAGTCTTTATGCGGATCGATTCCGTGCTTCTTCAATGTAAATTCACCCGCCATCTGTGGCATTCCGCCTTTGCGCTGACCAAGGAAAGTGCTCCCTTTCAGCTGCTCCCATTTGAAGTCCGGCATCTCCTTGCGGGCTACCAGAAACGTCCCATCCGTTTGCGTCAGCTGGGCGAAATTCATGACCGGATCATCACTTCCCTGCTGATGGACATAAATGGAAGTTTCCGAACCGACCAGCGCGATGTCGATCCCTCCGGAAAGCAGTGTGGTCATCGTTTTATCTCCGCCGAAGGTAGTCGTCAGCTCCACCTCCAGCCCCTCCTCTTTAAAAAAACCTTCTGATAGGGCTACATACTGGGGAGCGTAAAAAATCGAACGGGTTACTTCTCCCAGTCGGATTTTCGTTGCTCCTCCGTTTTGCGAGCACGCGGGCAGTATAAGCCCGAGCGCCAGCATCAGCACAAGGAACGCTTGCCATCCCCGTTTACTCATGAACATCATTCTCCTCCCCGCTAGTGATTGTTCCCTGTATCATATGCAGAAGCCCAGCAAGTGGTTTAACCTCAGCCGACTTTTTCCCTATTTCCTGCTGTATACCTGGGAAAAAAGAACGAACCCGAATGCTCTATCCGGATTCATCATCTGAGCGTTATCCCTTCCAATCAAGGAGTGAATAACCAATCATCACAACACTTCTTCTGGAGTGTCGCGATAACCTTCCTTCATGACCCGGCAGTTAGCCACATTCAATTCTATTTCAGCATGCGCCGGTCACTGATTCGTTGTTTGAAGCTTCGTCACTTTCCTTCGGAACGGAATGGACGCCTTAGGTAGAAATCCATTTTCATCCGTCTAACAGACTCCTTGTATCCTCCATATGAGAAAAAGCGCCCCGGAATAAGGGCGCTTCATATTCATGCGATCCACCTGCTTACAGCTTGTAGATCGGTTTATATTTCTCTTCCAAATACCGGACTAGGTAATCCGGATTCAGTTCCTCGCCTGTCACCTGAAGCACAATCTCTCCGGGGTCCAGCAGCTTGCCGTACTGATAAATCTGCTCGGTCAGCCATTCCTTGATCGGCAGCAGGTCCCCTTTCGCTATTTTGTCTTCCGTATCGGGCATCTGACCCAGCAGAGTATGGCGGAATTGGGCCGCATACATATTTCCTAACGCATAGGACGGGAAGTAGCCGAACATGCCTCCGGCCCAGTGAACGTCCTGCAGTACGCCTTCCCCGTCATTCGCCGGGACAACCCCTAAATAGTCCCTATATTTCTCATTCCAGAATTCGGGCAGATCCGCAACGCTCACCGTTTCTTCAAACAGTGCTTTCTCGATTTCATAGCGGATCATGATATGTAAATTGTAAGTGACCTCATCCGATTCCGTACGGATCAAGGATGGCTTGGATTCGTTGATAGCCCGGTAGAAGTCGGAAAGCGGCACGCCATCCAGAAGTCCGCTGAATGTCTGCTGTAGCTCACCGTAGTACCGCTGCCAGAATGAATAGCTTCGGCCGACCATGTTTTCCCAGAAGCGGGATTGAGACTCGTGAATGCCCATCGAAGTGCCGGAGCACAGATTGGTACCCATCAAGTCTTTGGTTATATTTTGTTCATACAGAGCGTGACCGCCTTCATGAATCGTGCCGAACAGTGCCGTCGCCAGATCATCCAGCACAAACTTCGTCGTGATCCGAACATCTCCGGGATTAAGTCCGATAGCAAACGGATGCACCGTCTCATCCAGACGTCCGGCCTCCAGATCATAGCCCATCTCCCGCAGGATGAACAGGTTGAACTGCCGCTGCTTCTCCTTATCGAAGGTTTGCTTAAGGAAGGATGTGTCCGGCTGATGGGGAGACTGCTGTATTGCGGCTACCAGCGGCACTACCCGCTCTCTTAAGGCTCCGAACAGCTGATCCAGCTTAGCCATGGTCATGCCCGGCTCATACATGTCCAGCAGAGTATCATATTTGTTAGTTTCATAGCCCAAGAACTCGATAAATTCGAGATTTGTGGCCACTATTTTTTCAAGATAGGGACGGAATTTGGCAAAATCAGAGGTTTCCTTCGCCTCCTCCCAGACAGACTCGGCCTGTGAAGTAAGGACGACGTACTGCTGGTATAGATCGGGCGGAATTTTTTTGCTCCGGTCATACTCTTTCTTTGCCACAGCGATCATTTTTTTCTGAGTCCGGTTCAGCCGTTCTTCATGGTCGGGCCGGGACAGCTCTTCCAGGATGGCTCCCATCTCGTCGGATGTCGATAATCTGAACAATTCCCCCGACAACTGTCCGATCACTTGTGATCGGCCTTCGACTGCTTTCTTGGGGGCACCTGTCCGCAAATCCCAGTGCATCAATCCGACGGCTTCTCCATAAGCGATCATTTTTTTGATCAGTTTTTGAAAATCATTCAAATGCTGTTCAAAGGCGCTCATTCCGACAACTCCTTCCCATTATATGGTACACTTTGATATTACTTTTTCTTCGTTTTATAATCAACATGTAGATTAATTACATAAGAGCGCCGATAAGTACAAGGAGTGATGATGATGCATATAGAGGTGGGACAGGCTGCGCAAAGCGAAATTTTACAACGGTTCGGCAGAGAAGGCTATGCCCTGAAGCTCGTCTACGATTCGGAGGGATGCGGATGCGCTGTGAGCGGGGTTCCGCAAATTTGGGTGGTGGATCCGATGGAGCCTTCGGAGGAATCTTCTGCGGCCGCATGTTCTCCTATTTCTATCCTTTACGAGAAGAGACAGGAGGTTTTTTTCGAGGATAATCTGAGGCTGGATTATAATACCGAGAAGAAAGTGTTCCAGCTCAAGAGTAATCAGCAAATCTACAACGCCTCGATGACCTTGCTGGACAAAAGAAATACCACTTCGTCCGTTTCCAGAACGCAATAGATTGTTATAATCCCAAGAACGGCAAGCTTGGAGCCGGGCGTGAATGGCTGCAGCGCTAAGAACCGGATGTGCCTTCCCCTTGGAAAACCGTTTATAGTCCGAGGCCTGCTTGCCAAGTAATAAAACCTTTTTTCTAACTATAATGAAACGGTTGCTCTGGACGTCCGTATTTAGTATTGTATAAATAGATTTTACAAACTTCAGGAGGGGAACTATGAAAAAGTTCATGCTAGTATTTATGGCCTGCTTCTTATTATTTGCCACGGCAGCTCCGGCCATCGTCGATGCCAAGCCGAGAGGCGGAAGCTACAAGTCTAATACCGGCAGTTTCAAACAGCAGCAGAACACACCGTCCAAGAGCCAGGATAGCGTCAACAAGGATTCTGCTACCAACCGTTCTACGAATAGCACCGGTACGGCCGCCAATGCCAACCGCGGATTCTTCAGCGGAGGCAGCTTTATGAAAGGGCTAATGATCGGCGGACTCGCAGGTATGCTGTTCGGAGGCTTGTTCGGCGGAATGGGCTTCATGGGAGAAATTCTTGGTCTGCTGGTTAATCTTGCTGCATTGTTCATCGTCATTTTTGTCGTATTTGCGATCGTTCGGGCAATCTTCAACGCCATGGACCGCCGCAAGAAGCAGCAAATGCACAACGATCCCTACAAGAGGTAAGATAGATGATACTGAACGAACAAGAACTTATTAACGCTATCTGCCTTCACATTGCGGAGCGCAAGCAAATTCAGCCTACTCAGGTGCAGGTGCAGCTCATGTGGGATGAGGAGCTGGGCTTCTCCGCCGAAGTGACGGCAGAGGGACGCAACCAATATTTGATCGAAGCGAACATGAAGGAAGCGATCGAGAGGTACATGCTTACCCAGTACGACCGCCGCGTTTTCCGCAGCGAGATTGAACTGGATGTCGAAGACGAAATGTTCGCGATTATTCGCGAGGAATAATCAATCCACTCATACTACCACGGCTGCCTATAACGGGTTATGCGTTATATAGGCAGCTTTTTTACGTGCGAATCATTATTTTGCCACTCCTGCCCTGCCCTTGCTTATTAAGTGGCTAATTAGCAAAAAAAACCGCTTGCACAATGAAGTGCCGAGCGGTTTTTGTTGCAGAATTAACGGGTGTCGGTTCCCAGGCAGTGCCAATCTGTTCAGGAAGGCTGCAAGTTCCCCGATTCCGCAAGTATTCGTAATGATATTTTAATGCTATCTAGGTTGAACCCATTTGCGGCAGCTATGCCTCTTTGCCAACATTCAACAGCCGGTATACGATGGCGGCCATCACCGCACCGATGAGAGGGGCCACAATAAATACCCATAATTCTGCCAGAGCTTCCCCGCCCAATAGAATGGCCGGACCGAAGCTTCTTGCCGGATTGACGGACGTGCCGGTAAGGCCTATGCCCAGAATGTGAACGAGCACCAGCGATAACCCGATAACCAGCCCTGCTACATGACTATTCGCAGAATCGGAGGTGACGCCCAATATGACGTATATGAAGATGAAAGTCAATACGATCTCCACGATGAACGCCATGCCCGCGGTGATTCCGATTCCGTACCCTTCACCGAATCCGTTCTGTCCCAGACCAGTTACGGGCAGACCCGTTGAATGAATAATAGCGTACAGCAGCACCGAACCCGCTACGGCCCCGGCTGTCTGAGCTATCACATAACCTATGAATTCCTTTCCCGACATCTTGCGACGGATGAGCATTGCCAGCGAAACCGCCGGATTTATATGGCATCCGGAGATGGGGCCGATCACATAAGCCATCGCAACGATGGACAATCCGAACGCGAAGGCGATTCCCAGATAGCCTAACTCGCCCCCGGCCGTTGCCGCACTTCCGCAGCCTATCAGCACCAGCACCAACGTACCGATGAATTCGGCCGCATATTTTTTCCATGAGGGATACATTTCTTTCCTCCTTCCCTTGTATACTTGAACCTGAAATAGAATACAAGGTCAAACTAAACAAAAAATGAACAGCTGTTTAATCACAGGTGTCTCCCGCCATATTTTGTTTCCTGCATACCTCTTCGAAAAATAGACGTTACCTGAATTAAATATCAGGAGCAAATGAAATAACACCTCCCACCGATCACGTCGAAGAGAGGTGCTTATCACTTTAACCCGGCCAGATCCTGGGATGATTCCGAGCCGGAAACTTTCCCATGCGTTAAACATTAAATCCGTATGGTAGAGGGGATTAATTTTCCTTCGATCATCGTCCACTGCACGTCGAAGCTGTCGTTGAGCAATACTAGATCGGCCTGGCAGCCGGCAGCGATTCTTCCCTTATGCCGACGGCCTAATATATTCGCAGGCGTCGTCGATGCCATCTGAACCGCATCGGTTATGGAAATTCCGAGCTCGACCGTCAATTGCAATGCTTTATTCATTGTAATCGTGCTCGAGGCTAACGTTCCGTCCTGTAAACGGGCAATCCCGTCGGCTACTTCGACTTGATGCCCTCCGAAAGTATAAATTCCGTCTCCCAAACCCATGGCTTGAAGAGCATCCGTAATCAAAACCATGTTATCGGCGCCCTTCACACGATGCATCAATCGAACGATGGCCGGATGGAGATGGACATTATCCACTATAGCTTGCAGGCTCACATGCTCCTCCTCAAAGGCGGCTGCGACAAGTCCGGGATCCCGGTGATGAATGGGCCGCATGCCGTTGAAGCAATGAGTCACGTGACTGGCCCCACGGGCGAAGGCAAGCTTCGCCTCTTCATAGGTAGCATCGGAGTGGGCGGCCGCCACAATGGTCCCTTGTTCCCGCAAGTAAGAGATCATTTCCATTCCGCCGGGTAATTCGGGAGCAATCGTCACCATTTTAATCCAACCGTCCGCTTCCCGGTAAATTCTCCTCATCTCTTCGATATCGGGATGCCGGAGGAATTTTTCATTCTGCATTCCTTTCCGTTTCTCGTTTAAATAGGGGCCTTCCAAATGAATACCCGCGATCGCGGCTCCTTCCTCATGACCGATGACCCGCTTCACACTTTGAATCATCCCCAGCAAATCTTCTATCGTCGAGCTTACGGAAGTGGCCAGAAATGAAGTGCATCCGCTTGATGCACAGGCAAGGGAAACTTCCTGGACACTTTGTGCCGTACCATCCATCATATCAAAACCGTTGGCTCCATGAATATGTACATCAATCATTCCGGGAATGAGCAGCATTCCTTGACCATCGATAAGCTCGTAATTTTGTACCTGCCCCGAAGATAGAGGCCGGGTGTCGATTTTTTCTATTAATCCGTCACAAATCCAAACATTAGCCGGCCATAGCACCTCATTCCCGCATACGGCCCTTACATCATAGATAATTTTGCGGTTCAAGCGCATCTCCTCCTTCTCGTTTGCTGATAAATAGAGCGTAGCATACCCCGGGGCAAAAAGAAAAACCCAAAGTGGTTTCTTTCCTGACTAATCCGGGCGTAATACAACTCCTAATGACGTTATTGTATTCGAATCCGATCGCCCTCCTGCAGCTGCCCGCTTCTCTCCTGTATAATACCAAACGAATATACTTCGCCCGCTTCCGTTAACATAAATGGTATGCGTTTTCCGCCGCGACGCAGTTGGACTGATCCGTTGGTTAACCGATTCATCAGTTATAAATTTCCTTGTTTCTTCAAAAGGTCGTTTAAAATTTTAATCGCCTCTTGTAATTTCTCGTTTAATGATTGGAACTCCATCCAATCCTGCTCAAGCTCGGTTTTGTAAAAATCAATCCTGGTTTGTACCGAATCGACGGCCTGTTCAATATCTTGCTTCATTCGGATTTTGACCAGACTTCTTCTCAAGTCATGATTGCTCTCGTTCAATTCGGCTGAACCCCGGATGATGTCTTCTTTCGAACCTGCCACTGTACTCGGAATCGGCGTTTTAGGCGTCGAATCGGCTGCAAAAGAACGATGCAACTCGTTGAATTTAGTTAACAGACTCACCAGTTTGCTTTGTTCAGTCTGCTTCAATCTGATGTCATCAAGTTTTTCACTGACCTGATTTTGCAGCATCTCCACCCTTTTTCGCTGAACCTCGATCAGTTGACATTCAATATCACAACTACCAGGATCACCCGGAAAACCAGGTGAAAAACCGGATGTATTTAACATCATGGCTTGCTTGACTGCAGCTTGGGCAGAAACGTATGGTGAGTTAAACGGCATCAAACCGGACATTGCGATCATCACACCCATCCATACTGCCAAAAATTTAACGATGTTTTTTCGGTTCATGAACCACACCTCCATCTTTACATCTTCAGTTATGAAGAAGAACGTTCCAGCATCCTGAGCAGCATGACTGCCGCTTCCGCACGAGTGGCCGTGTCGTTCGGTACGAACCGGTTCCCTCCGCGGCCATCGACGATGCCAAGTTTGCGAATCGCTTCTACTGCGCCCTTCGCCCACTGTGGAATAGCTTCGTTATCGGCAAAGCCGGTTGTCGCACTCGAATTAGTCTGCATCTTAAGAGCCCTTGCGATCATCGCCGCCAGCTCTGCACGAATGATCTGCGCGTTCGGACGGAAGCTGCCGTCTTCATATCCTTCTACAATCCCCGCTTGTACCGCCTGCGCAACGGCCTGTTTCGACCATGCACCGATTTGTTCGTTGTCGGTGAACATAAGCGCGGCACCTTCACCTTTCAGTTTCAAAGCGCCTGCCAGCATCACCGTAAATTCGGAGCGAGTGACCGGATGATGGGGCTTGAACGTTCCGTCCGGATAACCACTGACAATTCCCTTCTCAGCAGCGCGTTTGATGTAGCTTTCCGACCAGTGTCCGGGGATGTCGGTAAAGGAGATCGCCGGTATTACAGCTTCAACAGGTTGGATCCGCTCTATAGTGAGCGTGTACGTCTTCCGCGAACCGTCTTCTGCCACAACGATCAGCGGAATGATATTTCCGCCTTCTTTCAGGTCGATTGCGAAACCGCTGCCTAGCTGTTGATCCTGCCATGTCACTTTGGCTGCCGAGTGCTCGGCAGATGCTTTCAACTCGATTTGTTTCGCTTCCGTCTTAGCCGTATAAAACAAGGTATCCGATCTAAAGGAAGGCATTAAAGAAACACGTTTGCCATCCACCCATACCTCAAGCGCTTTTAAATTGGCGTTGCTGGATAAATACCAGCCGGCACCGGAACCGCCTCCCGAATCTCCACCGCCGGACGAAGCACGAGGGAGCGTTCTTGCCGCATTGCTTAATCCGGATTCGCTTTCGTTCCCCGCAGCATCATAGGCATGGACAGTAAAGCGATAATTAGTATCAGGTGACAGGTTTCTCATCGTATACATATAGACGCTGTCCGTTACCGAATATTCATATTTGTCGCTTGCTCCGTCCGCCTTCTTCTCGTCATTCAAGTAGAGACGATATCCGATAACAGCAACATTATCTTGTGCAGCCGGCCATGACAGTTTGACGCTGGTTCGGGTGATATCCGATACGAGCAGTTCGCTCCTATCCGGCCATGCCGGTGGTTCGGTGTCCGGTTCGGACGGATGCGGCAACGTCTTTGCCGAAGCGGTTAGTGCCTCACTCTCGTTCCCTGCCCCGTCATAAGCCGTTACTTTGAACGTGTAGATTGTATCTACCTTCAATTCGGCAACGGTAGTTTTATAGGTGCCTCTGCTGATAGTTATCCTTTTCTGATCGTTGACGTAAATACGGTAGCCGGTTACTCCGATGTTATCTAATGCGCTCGGCCAGGACAGGCTCACGCTCGATTGTGTGATGTCCGAGACACTCAGTTCATCGCCTTCATGCCATTGAGGTGGTTCGGTGTCCTGTTCCATTGAATCTGCTTGCAGCATAACATTCATTGTTCCTGCAGTCGTTGTGTCACTAATCAATGTCGCTTTTAAGGTTGCCTGCCCCGTCGATGCTTGGGCCGTTACCGTCAACAGACCTTGTTCAGAATCAATGCTTACTCCATCGGCATCTGTGACGCTCCACCATACAGGCTCATTCGGCATCATTTCATCATTTTCATCCAGCACAATCGCTTCATATTGCTCCGTTGCGGACGTTTCGCCGCCAGTCGGGATGGTGATCTCCTTGGCACCACGGATTTCGATCTTACTTGGAGCTGGCGTGTCTCTTATTACCTCTATCCTGATTTCCGCCTGCAAGGAAGTCGGGTGATGAATATACTCGGGCAATTGCACTAGTCCGGTAATGGTATAAATTCCCGCCTGCTCAGGGTCATAATCAGTTTGGACAACATCCCAAACGACATCAAGGTCAACTTCAGCGGCATTGGATAGTTGAACGCGAACGGCCTCAGGCAAGCGAAGATGCTCGATCGCTATTCCTTTGGGGACTTGCAGCGGGTGAAATGGTTCAACCCATGCAATTGTTGCATACGGAGTTGCCGATACCGGTTCCGCAAAGCCGCTCTCCGCTCCCCCCGCACTCACTGCTTTTATCGTGAGCCAATAGGGCAGGCCAGCGGTCAGGTTGTTGACGGTATAGACCGTATCTGTAACGGCCTCCTCATGTATGCTCACCCAATCCGCAGGATCATCGGGAGCCGTTATGCCTTGATGCATATAGATCTGATAACGGGCAGCTCCATCAACCCAATTCCATGTCAAATGTACTGCTCCCTCATCGGCATTAGCTGTGACTTCGTCCGGAGCAGCAAGGGATATCGCGCCAAGCACATACAACTTCCCATTCAGTGAACCCACATAGATCGTACCGTCCGCGCCGATCGCCGGGGAGGAACGAGTCCCACTCTCTATTTGATAAAACCACTTTAGGCGATCCGCTTCATCCGCAGCATGCGAATCCAGCGCATACAACTTCCCGTCGTACGATCCGACATAAATCGTGCCGTCGGCGTCAAGGATCGGCGAGGATCGTATGCCATTCTCAGTTTGGTAAAACCACTTTACACGATCAGCGTCACTAACAGCATCCGGATCAAGCGCATACAATTTTCCATCGGAGGAACCGATATAAATCGTGTCGTCCAAGCCGATTGCCGGGGAGGAAACAATCGCGCCATCGGTTTCATAGAACCACTTCACACGATCCGCATCACCTGAAGCATGTGGATCCAGCGCATACAGTTTCCCATCGTACGAACCGACATAAATCGTGCCGTCGGAACCAATCGCTGGTGAAGATTCGATCACCAAGCCTGTATCATAGAACCACTTTACGCGTTCCGCTTCATCCTTAGCATGCACATCCAGTGCATACAATTTCCCTTCATACGAACCTACATAGATGATGCCCGCCGAATCGATAACCGGAGAAGAAACAATCCAATCCTCAACGTCATAAATCCATTTCACACGATCCGCATCACCTGAAGCATGCGGATCCAGTGCATACAATTTCCCATCATACGAACCGACATAGATCGTACCATCCGCCCCGATGGCGGGGGATGAAGCAATCCAATCTCCTGTTTCATAGAACCAATTCACACGATCCGCATCATCTGAAGCATGTGAATCCAGCGCATACAAGTTTCCGTCATGCGAACCGACATAGATCGTGCCGTCCGCGCCAAGCGCAGGCGAAGAAACGATCCAGCCCCCTGTGTCATAAAACCACTTTACGCGACCCGCTTCATCCTCAGCATGCGGATCCAACGCGTACAACTTCCCATCATTCGATCCGACATAAACCGTACCGTCGGAACCAATCGCCGGCGAAGATTCCAGCATATCCCCTGTTTCGTAGGACCACTTCTCCTCATCAAGCGAGCTGCCCTTATATCCGGATTGTCTCGTCCAATTGAATGCCGTTGGCTGTGCAGCATCCGGATCGTACGCTCCGCCCTCATAGCCAATCCCTTGATCGAACAGAACATCGACAGCCCTTCCGATCGAGGTGGGGAACAGCCCTATACAACTAATCCAAATCGTGAGAATCAGAAGCCAAACTTTCTTACTCCGCTGACCCATCCCATACAAGTCCTCCTTTTGCTTCTTTTTGAAATTCATTCCTGATGATTATACAAATATCCCGCTTTTTTGTGATCAACCTTGTCTGTCGCCATAAATCAAAAGGTTGAGTTAGGGGGTGGAGATATACCGTGAAAACATGAAAACCATTCCTCTTTCTTTCCTAATTGAAAAAGAGGCATTTCCTATTTGCGAGTGGAAATGCCCCTTTCATCGTCTTAATCACCTGTTCGAATATCGCTCACTATAGCGTCGTCCGCCGTTACTTATAGAAATCGGTGGGTTTTATCATACGGTGATCTTTGCGTTCATTTATTTGTGTTCTAACATCCGAAGCAGCATCACCGTTGCTTCCGCGCGGGTAGCCGTTTCGTTCGGCATGAAACGGTTTTCGCCACGGCCATCGACAATGCCCAGCTCGCGAATCGCCTCGACCGCACCTCTTGCCCATTCCGGTATCGTCTCGTTATCGGCAAATCCGGTTGACACATCAGCGTTAAGCTGCAGTTTAAGCGCCCGGGCGATCATCGCCGCCATCTCTGCACGAGTGATGCGGTTGTTCGGCCGGAAACTGCCATCATCGTATCCTTCAATAATTCCTGACTCTACAGCCTGTGCAACGGCTTGTTTTGCCCATTCACCGATTTGTTCGTTGTCGGTGAACGTAAGCGTGGCACCTTCACCTTTCAGTTTCAATGCGCCAGCCAGCATCACTGTAAACTCGGCTCGAGTGACCGGATGGTCCGGTTTGAACGTTCCATCGGGATAACCGCTGACGATGCCTTTAGCCGCGGCATGCTTGATGAAGCCTTCCGCCCAATGTCCGGCGATGTCCGTAAATTTAATGACCGGTTCGGTTGGCTTTGGCGTTTCGCGGTAAATGGTCAACGTATTTTCTTCTTCGTCCCGTTCATCGCTTGTACCGTCAGCACAACCGTATTATTACCTTCCTTCAAATCGATTTGGATGCTGTCCGTAAAGACTTTATCCTCCAGCATCACTTTCGCACCGAAGTGAGCTTGTTTCGCCACAATCTCGACCCGCTTGGCTTCTGTACGTGCTGCATAATCTGTCGTTTCCGAAGCAAACGATGGGTCCAGCTTCAGCTTCTTATCATTGGCCCATACTTGCAAATCTGCCAGATCAGCGTTATTGGATAAGATTGGGCCGACAACAATGCCCGAATGGCCGGAATCGCCTCCTGCTGCTCTTGGCGTTGCTGTTGCTATGTTGGAGAAGTCGCTGGCGCCTTCTGCATATATAGCTTTAACGGCGAACGAATAGGCCTTTCCGTTCGTCAATCCCGTGACCATGTAGGAATTCGCGGTAATATTTGATTGGGTGAGCTTCCAGTTCGCCGGATCGACAGGAAGCGTTGCATTTTCCGCTTGGTAAACTGCGTAAGTCACGCTACTTGTTCCTGTGACAGCATCCCACTTTAAGGTAACAGAACGATCACCCGCCGAAGCGGTCAGATTCGCTGGTGCAGGTAGCGGCGTAATCGTATAATGCTCCTCCATCACTTCGCTATCGAGCATGCCTTCCTTCACCGCAATCGCCTTAATCGTCATCTCCGATGTCACTTCGATAGGCGCGGTATATTCGACGCTGCCGCTGGTCGGATCGCTGCCATCCGTTGTGTAGTAAATCGTCGCCCCATCGGTCACCGTGCTCAATGTTACCTTGGTGCCTGACGGAACCGTACCGCCAACCGGACTTGCAATTGGCTTCGCAACTTGCTCTGGGGGCAGGATGGTATAACGCTCCTCCATCAATTCGCTATCGAGCATGCCTTCCTTCACCGCAATCGCCTTAATCGTCATCTCCGTTGTCACTTCGATAGGCGCGGTATACTCGACGTTGCTGCGGGTCGGATCGCTACCATCTGTTGTGTAGTAAATTGTCGCTCCTTCAGTCGCCGTGCTCAATGTTACCTTGGTGCCTGATGGAACCGTACTGCCAACCGGACTTGCTATTGCCTTCGCGACTTGCTCTGGGGGCAGGATGGTATAATGCCCCTCCATCAATTCGCTATCGAGCATGCCTTCCTTCACCGCAATGGCTTTGATCGTCGTCTCAGATGTCATTTCGATAGGCGCTGTATATTCGACGCCGCCGCGGGTCGGATCGCTTCCATCTGTTGTGTAGTAAATCGTCGCTCCATCGGTCGCCGTGCTCAATGTTACCTTGGTGCCTGACGGAACCGTACCGCCAATCGGACTTGCGATCGGTTTGGCAACTCGCTCCGGCGCCCCTTGTTCGTTTAAGGTGATTTCCAGCTTGCCGGTGACACCGGGATTTGCTTTCACACTTGCCGTTACTGTTATCGATCCGGCAGACGCTTGATCGGTTACCGTCAACACGCCCGTTTCCGGATCGATGCTGACGCCTTCCACCGCTGTAACGCTCCATTGCACTTTCTCATCCGGCATCACTTCGCCATTTTCATCCAGCACATCAGCTTCATACGTCTCCATTACCGGCTGTTCATCGTTGGATGGAATCGTAATCTCCGTGGCACCGTGAATGCTGATCTTGCTCGGAACGGGTGGTTCCACTACTCTCGCTTGCAAAGTAACACTGAACTCTGCGGAAATAGCTGTGTCACTAACCAACGTCACCGTTAACGTTACCTGCCCCTCAGACGCTTGATCCGTTACCGTCAACACGCCCGTTTCCGGATCGATGCTGACGCCTTCCGCTACTGTAACGCTCCATTGCACTTTTTCATCCGGCATCACTTCGCCATTTTCATCCAGCACTTCGGCTTCATACGTCTCCATTACCGGCTGTTCATCGTTGGATGGAATCGTAATCTCCGTGGCACCGCGAATGCTGATCTCACTCGGAACGGGTACTTTTTCACCTTGATACTCATATGCGCCCAGGTCAACACGTTCACCGACAAAGCGTGGATTGCCGTCCCGATCGGTTGTAACACCGGCTGGGACAAGATCGTTATTCCCGCCATTGATCGCCGGCGAACCTTGTTTCAACCTATAGTCACCCTTTATCGTTGGCGCGTTGTCGAGAGACTCGGGAGCTTGAAACAGCGTATCGACAGTGACACTGTCCAGATCAACCCCATCAGGGATCACGGCATTTGGTTCGCCGATCAGGCTAGATTGAATGTTCGGGCTGATGGAATCGTGGTTTATTACATTGGTTCCATTGCCCCAGATAATGCTATTGTGGATCGTAGTAGGGATGCTCAAATTATAATTATACATCCCGCCACCAGCACCTGCCCTATTCCCACTGATCGTCACGTTTATTAAAGTCGGAGTGCTTTGTTGCCCGTTCAATATCCCGCCGCCAGTGACGGCTGAATTCCCGCTAATCGTCACATTCGTCAACATGGGACTGCTATTATGATGGTTGGACATTCCACCTCCAAAATAAGCTGAGTTTCCACTTATCTTCACATTCGTTAACGCGGGACCGCTATCGGCATTGTACATCCCGCCGCCGGTATGGGTTATTTCACTCCCGGCCGAATTCCCGCTTATCGTCACGTTCGTCAACGTAGGACTGCTGTTATCGTTATGCATCCCTCCGCCCGAATTGTGAGGATATTTGCCGTTGGCCCTTCCCCCTGTTATCGTTACACCATCCAAAACAGCGGTTTGATCCACACGACTGTGGTAGAACACGTGGTACACATGGTCGCTATCATCATCGCCCGGCCCGATTTTCCCGCTCAGTATCGTTTCGTTGTCGATAAAATCGCGCTTTGCAAGATCGAATGTCTTCGGATCCTCGTTCCCGGCGAACCCGCCATAGATCGATACGTCGTTCTTCATCTTGAAATGAACCGTTCGCGGATCGTTCCCGATTTGGTTGCCGGTCGGGACGTATGTGCCTTTGGCGATCCAGATTTCGTCGCCCGCCTTCGCTTTGTCAAGAGCATCCTGCAGATTGCCAAAAGCGTTAGCCCAACTGCATCCTGAGCCGGTGCTCCCTTGCCTTACATAATGAATCGTTGCATTTGGGCATTCTTCCACAGGCGTACTGTCGCTTACATAATGTCTAGTGTTCGCGCTTTCCCTGCAGTGAATCGAAATTCCAGCGTCATCGTACCTACTGGCAGTTTCGCGAGAAAAAGCTTTGCCAACGTTACCGTACTGCCGTCCTCCTCGTAATCCACGCCTGCCGCAAGTTGCGCCGGCCCATTCCAGATGCCGGTCAACTCATTGCCGTTTAGTGTCAAAGATACGACGACATCCTGTTGCTCCGCCGGATTTTTGTCAAAGGTTGCTTCGTGTGGGGCGATTGAACTGTTCGGAATGATTTCTTCAACGAGTACTAAAGAATGGGTAAGTCCTGCTGCAATCACGCTCACCTTCGACAATCCCTGAATCTTCTCAGGAACAGGTTTTATACGCCCGTCTCCATGACCCAACTGACCGGAATCGCCAAGCCCGAATGAGTATACTTCACCCGTTTCCGTCAACACCAGGGAATATTCATTTCCCGCGGCAATCTCTTTGACGATATTCTCAGTCAAGCCTTCAATTTTCTTCGGAATGGGTTCATTCAATCTGCTTCCATGCCCTAATTGACTGTGGTAACTATTGCCGAATGAATACACTTCGCCCGCTTCCGTCAGGACAAGAGAATGCATCCCTCCTGCTGCAATAGCCTTGACTTCGATCCCGGTCAAAGCCTCCATTTTCTTCGGCAAGGATTGATTCATGGTATCTCCGTGTCCTAATTGACCATAATAACCGCTGCCATACGAGTATACCTCTCCTGCTTCCGTCACCACGAGAGAATGCAGGCCTCCTGCTGCAATGGCCTTGACATCGGACAAACCTGCAATTTGCCGCGGACTGCGTTGATGTGCATCTCTCCCATGGCCCAATTGTCCCAAAGAACCGGAGCCGAATGAATATACTTCGCCCGCTTCCGTCAATACAAGGGAATGTCCTCCCCCGGCTGCAATGGCCTTGACTATGATCCCGGTCAAACCCTCGATTTTCTTCGGCAAGGATTGATTCTCGTCATCTCCGTGACCCAATCGACCAGTAAGGCCATACCCGAAAGAGTACACTTCTCCTGCTTCTGTTAACACAAGAGAATAATGATC
The DNA here is from genome assembly GCF_051966115.1 of Paenibacillus sp. SAFN-117. Classification (NCBI taxonomy): domain Bacteria; kingdom Bacillati; phylum Bacillota; class Bacilli; order Caryophanales; family Paenibacillaceae; genus Paenibacillus; species Paenibacillus sp. SAFN-117. Next base: position 60,939 of record NZ_JBQCLK010000015.1, on the reverse strand, counting down.
TCCCGCGGCGATCGCCTTGACTTTGATCCCGGCCAAAGCCTCCACTTTCTTCGGCAGGGATTGATCCTCGTTATCTCCATGTCCTAATTGTCCGTAACCGCCGCGACCAAACGAGTACACTTCCCCTGCTTCCGTCAATACAAGGGTATGTTCAGAGCCCGCCGCAATTGCCTTGACCTTGTGGCCTCTGAAGTACTCGATCTGCTTCGGACTCATCTGATTATTAAAATCACCATGGCCCAATCTGCCTTTACCACCTGCGCCAAACGAGTATACATACGTTCGGACTTCCTCATCCGGCAACTTGACAGGATCATCTGCCGCATGCACATGTGGGACAGCAGGCAGCAGACTGGACAGCAGCAGCAAAAGGGCCGCCAATAATGAAATACAGCGTTTCCAACTTCTCAACCTTTACACCCCATTACTCGAAAAAAATGATACCCATTAGCCGTTTCAGCTTTTTCAAAGAATGCTTGCAAAAATTTGAATCGCCTCCTGTAAATCAATCGTTGGAACGAAGCTCCGTTTAATTGCTGCCCTCTTCCTCTCGAATACATTCCATACAACCCCTCCTCTCTTTGACCTCTTAACGGCTTCATCCAGAAGATTATACAAACTTCCCTCCCGGTTGTGATCAACCCCTCTTGTCATAAAACGATCCGGGGTGGAGCAAGGGGGGTGGAGATAATCCCCGCAAAAAAAAGAAGGAACGGATCAGAACAGCTTGAGTGTTCTGGCACGTTCCAAAGCTTGCAAACGGCTATTGACCTGCAGTTTGCCATAGATATTGTTAATATGAGTTTTAACGGTCGATAACGAAACGTTTAATTCATTCGCAATTTCCTTGTTTGACATCCCGGTCTGCATAAGCCGAAGAACACTTTGTTCTTTGGAGGTTATAGAAGGCATGTATCCCTCGTTGGAAACCGACCTCCCTCCTTCGATTGGAGAGATGAGCCGCAGCAGTCGTTTCACGTAAGGTAAAGGAACTTTTCTTCCGGGACGGTGATGTTGATTTTGACGCAAATGTATAAATCGACTCAATAATTGCCCGATCGGTACCCCTTCATCAACAAAGGTGCGTATGTACCCTTCGGGCCAAGCCAAGGCGAGCGCCTCTTCCAACGCATCCATGCTCTGTACATGCTTGCCCTGCAAAGAAAGCAACCGGCTTTTATGAATGAGCAAACGGATCTTGTCGCTTTGCCGTCCTGCCTGGCTCGCGATGAGGATGAGCCGTTCCGTTAAAGCCACTGCTTCCTCTGTCTTCCCCTGCTCTGCCAACAGGGTGGCCAGCAAGTCATATTCCCCGATCATCGATAACGGAATTTCATCCCCGGAGCGAAGATCGCTCATTCGCAGCCATTGCCTCACCGGCTTCTCTTTCCCTTGCATCCTGCCCTGCATTGCCCGGAACCATATGATTTTCCTGGACAAATGGGGCTTGACCTTCGGAGCCGTATGTTCCGTCAACTCCTGAAGTATAGAGCTTGCAATTTCCCAGTTGCCTTGCACCGCAGCAATGCGGGCAAGCCACAGCGAGGCTGTCGCAGCAAGGCTGGGGTTGTCATTGGATCTTCCGATATCGTATGCCCGCTGCATATACGTCCTGGCTTCATCCAGGCGATTCCTTTCGTACTGCAGCTTTCCGAAATCTATACTCAGGTGAGCGACAAAATATACATTTTGTGTTTTGGACCAAATGGACAATAAAGGTGTCAGTACCTGATCGGCCAATCGAAGACTGTCTTCCGATACATAGATGTCCCAAACGGGATGGTAACCGTCCGAATCGTTGCCAAAGCCGATGAATAAATCACCTTGTGGGTGTCTCTCAACAAATTCCTTGGAGAATTGAACGGCATATTCGAAATCCCGATCCAAAAACGTACGGAATGCAGCCAGAAAAGCCAGGCCGGCTTGCAGCGTCTCGGATTCGTCGGCATGAAGGGAGCCTGCGTCCTCTTCCAGCTTGCGGATCGCCCGCCAATACCCGTCCGTGGCTGCCTCGGTATGCCCGGCTAAATACTGGGAAGCGAGTTTAGTCAACAGCATCATCGGCTTGGCAAACAACAACGAATCGGGAATATCGCTTAGCCACTTGCAGAGCATCGTCCATTCGTTCATCATCAACTCCGGCGCCATCGCTTCCAATATAACAAGCGCATCTTCATAACTCGCTGCCGTCAAATAATGCTCTACCGCCTCATGAGGATATCCGTTTTCCTCTAACCATCTTCCTGCCGCGATATGAAGCGTCTCCCATAACTGCGGTTCTTTTATTTTCAACTGCCCTGCCAAAAAATGCTGAAACAAATGATGATACCTATACCAATTCCTCTGCTCGTCCAAAGACACAATAAACAGGCTCTCCTGCTCCAACCAATGCAGCCATGCGGCACTTTCGGTCATTCCGGTAACCGCCTTGCAAAGTTCGCCGCTCATCCGCTGCAAGATTGACGTCTGAAGCAGAAATTGCTGCAGCGCTTCAGGCTGCCGGGATAACACTTCTTCGAAGAAATAATCCGAAATGTCACGCTCCGTTCCCGTCATCTTCCGGATAATCGCGGCTGGATCGAAATTGTCGTTCAATGACAAGACAGCCAGCCGCATGGCGGCTACCCACCCTTCCGTTCGTTCCTGAACGGCTGCCGTTTCTACGCTGGACAATTCCACCCCGGAGCATTTTGTGAAAAATTCGCTCGTCTCTTCCGGATCGAAACGCAGATCACTCGCTTCTAATTGATTTAGCCCATCTCCCACCCGGATTCTGGAAAGGGAAAGCGATGGTGAAATTCGGCTTGCGATATAGAGATGAACGTGAGAAGGAAGTCGTTCCAGCAGGTAGATGATTCCCTTCAGCAGCGTTGGTTCTTCGATTTGGTGAAAGTCATCCCACACAAGTACTATCGTCTGCGATAAGCGATGCAGCCCGTTAACGAGTGCGGCAATCAGCGAGTAACCGGATGCGTCTTCCGCAGCATGACGAAGCACAGCCTGTTCGTCGAAGGCCGGGTAAGCTTGTTTCAACGCCGCAATCGTATGTGCCCAGAAGCGCAATCGATCATTATCTCCCATATCCAGCGATACCCAGGCGACGGGGCTTTCCAACACTTCCGCCCACTCGCTGAGCAGTGTGGTTTTGCCGTATCCTGCAGGGGCTGTGACCAACGTGAGTGCGCGATTCAGTCCTTCTTTTAAACGATGGATGAGACGAGGACGCGTAATAAGCGCAGTTCGTGGCCGGGGAATATGCAATTTGGTAGCAATGATCATTACATGACCACTTCCTTTTTGGCAATCATCCATGAGGATGAACATTTTCTCTATTTTACCAAATAAGGTCATATTCTGCCTGGGATGATCTTGCAAAACCGCCGTTTCTTCAAATCCGGCCTCGCTTCCGGACTGCTTATCCGGCTTTCGCCTTCGCCAGCAAATACAAAAAATACGGGGCACCGATGACCGCAACGACAATACCTGTCGGAATATCCGCCGGCTGGAAGATCCAGCGTCCGATCGTATCGGCCAAGATCATCAGCAAGCTTCCGGTCAAAGCCGAAGCCGGCAGCAGCAGCTCGTGCTTCGGGCCGACTAGCCGGCGGGCCAAATGCGGACCGATCAGGCCGACAAATCCGATCCCGCCGCTCACTGCCACAGAGGAACCGGCCAAGCCTACTGCTGCGGCAAGCAACTGAAGCCGTTCTTTGTCCACCGGGGCGCCAAGTCCGGTCGCCGCCTGCTCACCAAGGTTCAATACGTTCATGACCCGGGCTTTGCTAAAAACAAATGGGAGAAGCGCAGCTATCCATGGCAGCAGGGCGAGGACAAATGTCCAGTTCGTTCCCCAGATGCTGCCGGCCAGCCAAGTGGCAACAAACTGATACCTGGCGGGATCGAGACGAAGCGTCAGCACGATCATGGCCGCGCTAATCCCCGCAGCTACCGCGATTCCGGTAAGCACTAGCCTGGTCGGCGAGACGCCTTCATGCCGTTGGTGAGCAAGCGTGTAAATCAGCAAGGCCGTCAACCCGGCCCCGACCAAGGCTAGAACCGGCAGCAGGAATACCGGGGCCGCTGTCGTTGCCGGAAAGAAATAAATGAACAGCATGACCATGAGTCCGGCCCCGGCATTGATCCCCAAAATCCCCGGATCTGCCAGCGCATTGCGGGAGACGCCCTGCAGGATGCAGCCCGACACGGCCAATCCTGCACCGACCAGAATGGACAGGACAATGCGAGGCAGCCGGAAATCGAACAATACGAGCGACTGCTTCTCCGTGCCCAAGCCTGCCAGCGTCTTGAGTACATCCCATGGAGACAGGCGAATATAGCCGGTATTCATGCTAATGACGAAAGAAACGATAATTAGCACAGCCAGAACGACCATGACGGTTATCCCCCGGGCCGTTCTAGTTCGGGCGGAGGGTACGGCTTGCCCCGTTTTCATGAGAGCTCCCTCCTCTGTTTACGTGCCAGATATAGAAAGAACGGCACTCCGATCAAGCTGATCAGCGCCCCTATTGGAGTTTCATACGGAGGGTTGATGATTCTGGCCCCCAGATCGGCGAACACGACAAGCAAGCTGCCAAGCACTGCAGAACAAGGAATAATCCAACGATAATCCACTCCAACCAGAAACCGCGTCAAATGCGGGATAATCAGGCCGACGAAGCTGACGGCGCCGACTACCGAAACAGCGGAACCGGCCAGAATGAGAACGATGATTGTTCCCGCAAGCTTGACGAGCCCCGTCCGTTGTCCGAGACCGGTAGCGACCTCTTCCCCAAGGCTTAGCATGGTAACGGATCGGGAGAGCATGATCGCCGCGAGCATTGCTCCCGCAACCCAGGGAAACATGATTTTCAGTTGAAACCAGTTCGTGCCCGCCACGCCGCCTGCATACCAGAATGCCAAATCCTGCCCGATGCGGAAATAGAGGGCGATACCTTCGCTTAGCGCTGCGAGAAGCGTACTGACTGCCGCTCCGGCCAATACAAGACGTACAGGCGTCAATCCCCCTTTGGCCAGCGAGCCGATACCGAACACAAGCCCTGCTCCCACACCGGCGCCGAGGAATGAATATAAGATTAGAACCATAAACGGCAGCCCGGGAAAAATGGCTAAACATATCGCCAGAACGAAGCCGGCCCCGGCGTTGAGTCCGAGTATTCCGGAATCTGCCATTGGATTGCGGGTCATGCCTTGCATCAGTGCGCCCGCTACCGCAAAGCTCGCACCCACCATTGCTCCGCCAAGCACACGCGGCAGACGAAGCTCTTGAATGATTTGATGCTGGGTGATATCCGGATGAAACCAGACTATAGCTTCCCATACAGTGCCAAGCCCTATATCGGCAGCACCAAAGGAAACAGAGATCGCAATCCCGAGCAATAATGCTACGGTTCCTCCCAACATAATTAAGATCGCAGCGAGCGGCCTTACCCGCAATTTCGCCGTTTCTACACCTGATTCATTCTTGTTCGCTCTTTCTGTCCATTCCGGCATACCCGTTCTCCTCATTCTTATAAATCGATGTGTCCAAGTTACACTGGAAGCTGCCGATTAACCGGGGAAGATTTTGCAGCTTCCGTGACACGCTCCTATGAAACCATCCAAATAATTCCGCAGTATATATAAAGAAAGATGTACACCGGCAAAGATTAGCTGAATTGTTATTACATATTCGGAAGGAGAGTAACCGCCTATGGAAGCTCTGTCAAAAGCGATTAAATACGTACTCCGCGGTATTGTCTTTGCTGTTTATTTTCCATTCTACCTGTTGATTCGCCTGATTAGCGCTGTTATAGACGTTCTTTCTCCTTCCATAGAATGGCTGTTCAACAAAATCATCATCCCGTTCGTGCTGGCACTCATCAAGTATATTATCGTGCCTGTGTTTGAGGCTGCCTCAGGTCCGCTTGAATGGCTATGGAAGCACGCCATTAAACCGACTCTGATATTTTTGTGGAAGTATGTCCTGTACCCTGTCATGTATTACGGCATATATCGTACGCTATTTATATTATGGAACCATGGTTTACGCTGGTTCTGGCGGGAAGTTCTGCTTCCGGTGCTGCGCTATAGCGGCATTGCAGTAGCATGGCTGTTTCGCGTGCTTGGGCGGTTATGGATGCACATCATATATTATCCGTTGAGATGGGGGTGGAGACATGTAGTGTCTCCGGCGATCCATTGGATGACGCGTGAAATTATAAAACCATTGCTGCAATGGTTCCGCAATCTGTTTGATGCGAAGTGACCGTATCGAATAAGGAACGGTCACCTGGATCGGTTTGGACCGGCTCCCACAGGCCGACACTTATGCTCCGCCCAGTGTAAATTTTAGTAATCTGCTTAGGGCCGCAGGCAGTACGCTAACATGGTTTTCATCAGCGAATTTCACCATTTCCGAATGAAATCCGCAGGCAGCAAGAGGCTCTAGGCTCTCCGCCAGTTGTTCCGCATCCTTGACCATGTAGTCCAGTTCATCGGCTCCTATCGTTATCAACAGGCGCGGGTAGATACGAGCTTCGGCCAGCGTCGTCTCGAACTTTATTTTCTCCTGCAGAATCGCCCGGTTGTTCCACCAAATCGAGGGGCTGCCGGCAATATAATGCTGGAACAATTGCGGGCGGCTGAATAAGGCATGGAGAACTAACAATCCCCCGAGCGAATGTCCAAAAATCGCTTGCCGCTCGCGATCAACCGGATATTGTCCGAAAATCTTCGGCATTAATTCCGCTTCCATAAAGTCGAGGAAAGCATCCGCCCCTCCAAGATCGGGCCATTCCCACCCGTTCGGCCGTTCCGGCAAGTGTTCCGCTTGAGCCGGCGTCGTAAAGTCATAATAGCGCCTGTTCCGGTCAAACGGCTCTCTGGACGGGTAGCAGATCCCGACGATCATGGCCGGATCAAAACCATGAGGTTTACGGGTTTGCAAACGAGCCGCTTCAACCAAGGTTCCGAATACCGCGTCTCCGTCCAGAGCATAAATTACAGGATAACCACGCTCGGGAGGATCTTCACCGGGTACTGCAATCAGAATCCTGTATTCCAATTGTTTATGGCTGGAGCAGAGAACTTGTTCAACACATCCGGGCATGCAGTATTTTTCTGTTCTGTCCATGTTCATGGCGACAACACCCTTACAACATCCTCTACGACTTTCTCATATGCAATCAGGCCGCTTCCAAGCCAGTATTCATCGTTTACTTCGTACACATGGCCTCGCTGAACGGCTGGAACGCTCTTCCAGATGCTGCTTTCCGTCATCTCCTTCATCCGTTCCGTCCCTTGTCCATAAGCATTGATGACGAAAATATAATCCGCATCCAATTCCGGAAGAATTTCCAACGAGAAATTCAAGCTGTTCTCGTTCTCCGTCAGCTTGGTCATGTCAATGCCCAAATGCCGATTAATGACATACCCGCAAAAGTAATTCCCGCCCATCAAACTCACGCCTCTATTGGCAAACCGGATGATCGCCACCTTCTTGTCTGCTGCGTTCTTCTCGATAGCCGCTTTGGCGTCCTCGACTTTCCGGCGATAATTGTCCAGTGCTTGCTTGGCCTCATCGGTCTTGCCTAACAGTTCTCCCAATATTTCGAGTGATTTCTCGACATCACCCGCTGCGTTGCTGAACACATAGGTTGGCGCGATCTTGGAATAATTCTCATAAACGCCGTTATCCGCATAATTCGCCGTATGCAGAATGATCAGGTCGGGGTTATACGACAGCAGCACCTCCGAGGACGGCAGCCCGCCTGAAAAATCAAGCTTTGGAATGTCCTGCAGTTCGTTCTGCAAATAACGATGACCCTGGTTTCCGTTCGACCATTGCGCAACAGGTTTAACGCCAAGGCTTAGCAACGCATCTTCCATATATGGAGCAAACACTCTGACGGGCGGTTTCGGCAGAATCACCTCATGTCCTAATTCATCGGTAAATACCCGTTCTGCGGAAACGGCAGCTTCGGGATTCTTTGCCGCAACCGTTGGATTCGCTTTTGAACCGCTCATATCCGTTTGATTGGAACCGCATGCGGCTAGCAGACTCATGCTCAGCAGCACACTGATTCCAAATCGTCCCCTTGTCGAACGAATTTTGTACAGCATTCATAAATCTCCTCTCAATGATAATCATTCTCAATATGGGAGATTATATATGATGCTCATCGAAGTCTCCATGGACTTTCGCCACATCCGTTTTGGATTTTTGCCAGTGAAGAAAAGCAAAATCTCATCCAACATCCGGTCGATAGCCGTTGCCGAATATTCAAACCACGGATCGGAAGGAATGGTATAAACATGTCCGCGATTCACCGCCTTAAGCTTGCACCATGCTTCGTTATGCTGAAGCGACAGCCAATAAGCCCGTGATACAGGTTCGGGACAGACTGCGACCAGAATACGATCCGGATCAAGCCGGTCCAGTTGTTCGATCGTTAATTCTGTATTATATAAAGCTTCCGCTGGATAAGCAGGCGTCACCTTCAAATCGTAATACAATAAATCATGGATTCCCTGATTGCAATATATGTACAGGACTTCGCCGCAAAGACGCAGCACTACAAATGAATCCGTATCGGGAACGGGGGCAAGCTGTTTTCGCGCGAATTGCACTTTTTGCTCATAGCTTTGAATCCAGGCCTTGCATTGCTCCTCCCTCCCAAGAAACAACGCAATCTGATGAAGCTGCTCCCGCCAATTCAGCGGTGGACAGGGAAGGAAAAGCGCCGGAGCCGTATCTTCAAGCTTCCGTCGTACATGTTCCGATAGATGCACATCCCCGACAATGGCATCAGGCCGCGACCTGACCCATTGACGCCAATCAGCTTCCCGGAGGCCGTCATATTCCAGACATACTTCAATTTGTGAACGATAAGCATAGTAGTAATAAGGCGTCCACTTCGAATTTAAGGGAGCCGACACCGGAATGATCTTCAAAGCAAGTAATTGTCCGATAACCGACGGGGAGCATGCAGCAACCCGTATCTTTCGTTTCTTGACAAATTCGGACGGGGAAATCCCCACTTCTTTCTTAAACTTCCGGCTAAAGTAGAATTCATCGCTGTAACCTACCTTATGGGCGATCTCACGCATCCGATATTCCGATTCGAGCAAATATCGTTTGGCCCGATTGATTCTCAGGTCCGTCAAGTAATCCATGGCACTTTGGCCAAAGGTCTTTTTGAATGCATACACAAAATATTTTGGACTCAGATTGGCCATATGAGCCAATTGCGCAATGGACAGAGGCTCATGATAATGATTCTCCATATACTCTCGAATCTGCTGCAAGTTCATCCCGGAGGGTCGATCTGACGATGTGACAGAGCTGCGGTCATCTGCACCCATGAAATTTATTCCCCCTTTAGACCAGTACTAGGCGGAAGTATTCATCATTATTCCGAACAGTAGTTAATTCTCTAGACTCCATAATCTTAATTGATAACGATTATCATTGTCAATTGAGATTGGCCGGATCGATGAGCAAACGGGGACAATGCCGCTGCACTAGATAACGGACCAGTCATATAGTGATTCAAAAGCAAAAGCCACAGATCACAGCGTGAAAATAACGCTGCGTCCATGGCTTTTATTACGAAACATAAATTAGCATAAATCGTGGCGCGGCAGAATTTGTCATGGAATGCCCTATCCTCATCCAAAGTCAATATCATGGAAGTCAGGCCGGATGCCATCGAATTCTGAGCTCGCGCGGGAAATCATATTTTACCGCCTCGGCGGCAAAACTACGGCTCCATTCGCCTTGCCGTCAATGCCGAGAATTTCGATTTCATCAAGGAAGACCCAGACGTTGACCGGGAATTCGACCTTGACGTAGCGGGCGTACACTTTATCGGCTCCCGCTTTCCCCGGTACGCCGTCTGCTACCCCGCTCCAACTCACGAACTCGGCCGAGGCAGCATCTTGTGCCGGTGGGGGAGAAACGGTAGCCAGCGTGCTCCAGGTTTGGCCGTTAGTTGAAACGGAAAAAGCGACGTTCTGAGGGAAATAGATGCCGGGTCCTTGATCCTGAAGAAAATGGGCTCTAACTACCCCGATCGATTTGTTGCGGCCCAAATCAAATGTGATGGTGCGGCTTCGTTCCTCGGGGTAGGCGCTTCCCGCATGACCCTGCCACTGCTCGTTGCGGAAATCCGTCCCGCCGAATAGGCCGTTCGTAAGCTCATTCCCGGAATCGGGATAGTTGCTGTTAGGCGGTCGCGAAATTGTATAGCTTAGACCTTGAGCCAGATTACTCAGGCCCCAGCCGTCAGACCAAGTTTGAATGAGAACTTGGGCGTAAGTATCAAGCAGCGTTGCTGCCGAGGCCGAAATCAACCCCTGCGCTTGGACGGCCGGGTCGTTAATGTGCGCGAGAAAATCCTGCATATACGTTACGGCGTCCTTCGGCTTGTTTTGTTCCAGAAGAAGCTTGATGATCTGCAATCGATACGACAACTCATTGCCAAAAACCGAATGGATTTCGTTCGACGCGACATAACGCTGTACCAGCTCCGTCATCGTCTCCGGCGCCGGGCTGCTGTCAATGGCGTACGTTCCGTTCAAATACTGATACAGCCAGTCATACATTAACCGCAAATTCGGATCCTGGCTTACGCCCAAGTTGTATACAGCGTTATTGCCTTGATAGTAAGCTCTGAAGCCATTTTGCATCAGGCCGGATCTGACGCCGCTGTCCAAGTATTCGATAAAACGCTCGCGAAGTACGGGATCTGTCAGCATTCCGTCATCAAATTCAACTTCGTTCCCCATCCCGTACCGCTTTGCAGTATTCGTAGCATCGTCCAGACGGTCGGAATCCATTCCGCCGAAGAAATAGTTAGGCTGAAGCGCAGCGGCATCGAACCCTACGTCTTTCCACATAAACATTTTGTAAGCATAGGAGTGTGGAATCCAGAAAACCTTCATGTTCATGGCGTGCACTTTATCCGACACCATGCGAGCTATGTCCGGTCCCGATTCGGTTATGTCGATTTGTTCCGGCATCCAGTACATCCCGACAAGATCAAGATTGGAGTAGTTGGCAGCCTGCCATCTTTGCCGGGCCTGGTCCAGCCACCACTGCACCGCTTTTCCTCTGTTTTCAGACGCTTTTTCTTTGCCTACGACAGAGTCGTTGAAATTTAAGGAACCGCTGCCGTCAATGTCGCCAAAATCTGTCAAAGAGTCCCCCGGACTCGGAATCATGAGGACAACTTTCAGTTTATAATCGGGTTGGTTCAGCTTGGCTCCGACTTCCTTGACAGCCTCATCCAACTGCTGCATATCCCCCGAGGCTGCAAAGGTTTTATCCAAATACCATTTCCAATCGTCCAGGTTCGCTTGTCCAAGACCGAAATCGCGACCGGCAGGCGAAGCAATCCCGAGATATAGGACGCCGTCAAAAAGCCAGTCGACCGGCTCGCCGTCTTTATTTACATAACTGATATTAGGGATGATCCGTTCCTTGTTCCAGTCGCCCAAACCATCCGCGTAATGTCCGTTATACAACAGATTCAGATTCCGGATCCCGGCCGTAGCTTCCCCCGGCTCCAAAAAATGAGGCTGCTCGGCAGGAACCTTTACCGCCCCCTCAATCTTGCCGTCCGCACCCATAATTTCGATTTCGTCAATGTATTCCCACTGCGTAGGATGCATGTAAAAGGCTACCTTCACATAACGGGCATAAGCCAGCTTGCCATCCGTATTCCCGCCTTTGATTCCGTCCCGGCTGCCGTCCCATTCGAAGGTCTCCTGTCTTGGCGGTCCTTCTCCCCACAGAAGCTGGGTGGCGTTATGGGAAAGCAGTCCCCAATTTTCCTTATCGTCGGAGACATACATCGATACCGACAGCGGCACGAGGATCGAGTTCGCAGGATAATCTTGAAAGAAATGAGCCGTGATCTTTCCAATTGACTTTTCCTCCCCGAGATCGAACACGACTTCGCGCGTTTTTCCGCGCAGATGTCCTACCCATGCCGGGTCATTCATGTCAAATTGACCGTATTTTCCATCCGTAAGCTTGTACCCGACGTCAGGACGCGATGCCTCTGGCTCCTCGGACCATTCATAGGGGAGGCCGGCCGCAAGATTGCGGAATTGCTTCTCCTCCACTGCCGAAGATGCTGCCGCTTGATTTGCGTCTCTTGCTTGTGGTGACTGCTCCGCTGCCGGTTCACCTGCATCCGTCGGATGATCCGGTACGAACGGTGGATTTCCTGCATCATTTCCTTCCATCTTCTCTGCATCCCCCGCCTGCGCAATAATTACTGCCGGAGCAAGCGATTTCGCCTGCACCGCCGAAACCGGGGCCATCAGCAATACTGCTGCCGTCAGCACGGATCCCCATTTCTTATTCGAAATCATCTGGATCAACTCCTTTTTAATCTCGAGTATAGAAATGCCTGAAATCTTTACCCGCTTTGTGATGAATACCCGAATGGATCCCCCCCTTTCGCTGAAATCCGGCATAAACCATTATTGGAATCGCTTTCAACAACAAAGAGCTCTCATTCGCCACTCCCCTCTTTGCTCGCGAACTTATGCGGCATCCGGCATACCACTTCCCAAGCCCGGACGCCGCGGATGTCCGCCATTATTATTGCGCTGCAAGTAATTCCGGTCTATTTCGCCTTTGCCGCAAGGAACTCATCGATCTGCTGCTGCAGCTCCTGCTGGATTTTTTTGAGGGCAGGGCCGGCTTCCGCTTCGAATTTCTTCAATGTCTCGTCCGGATCGATAACGCCGTTGAACAGCGCGTTGTAATATTGCCCATCGACTGTATTGTACTGGCTGACCTCGTTTTGCACCGGGGTACTGTCGAATTCGAAGCCGGCCAAAATGTCGGTGGTGAACATGTCGGCATCGCGAAGCACGGCTTCCTTCTCATCATTAGCCGGATCGCTATTTACATCACTGCGCTCATCAACCGGATTCCATACCCAAACATAGCCGAAACCAGGGTAGCCGGATGTATCCAGGAATTTCATCTTGTCCCCGCCTACCGCTTCCCAGTGCTTTCCTTCGATTCCGTAAGAGAGCAGGTCGTAGTTTTCCTTCTCATTCGCCCAGTTGAGAAACATGATTGCCCGCTCCTTGTTCTTGCTCACCTTCGGAACAGCCAGGAAGTTCCACTGTTTGAAGTTGGTAATGTTTGCGCCCTTCGTCGAATCGAAGAAGGTGACCGTCTCCAGTTCGCCGCCCGGCACATTGTTCTTGAACGTGTTCTTGAATGAATCACCGATGCCGAACGCACCGTTTGTGACGATTGCTACTTTGCCTGCCGAGATCGGCTGGTGAAAATCTTTCGTCGTCAAAATGTCCTTGAAAATCAGTCCGTCTTTAAACCATTTGTGCGTATTCGCCAGCCACGTTCCGATCGGCTCACGATCCTCCAGCAAATTGTATACTTTCCCGTCGTTGTTCTTGTAGTAGAGCATCAGGCTGTTGCCCAGGGCATGGGTCGGTCTGACATGGGTTTCGTAATCGTTTAGCGCATGGTGAGCGACAAATGAATAAGTAGCGGAGCCTGCGGTCATCGGGATGATGCCCTTCTCCTGCTCCTTCACCTTGTAGGCAAAGTCGATCAATTCTTCATACGTCTTGATCGGCGGTACGCCCAGCTTCTCGCGAATGTCTTTGCGCACCATGTAAGAATTGCCGGACATGTAGCTGACGCCTAGCGGAACGGCCATAATTTTGCCGCCGTATTTGTTGTAGTCCCACATTTGCGGCGGCCGTTTCTCGAGCACCGTTTGGCCGTACTGGGCCAACAGGTCGTCCAGCGGCTCATAGAATCCGCTAGCGATCATCTGATTGATGTGCAGCCATGGCGCATCGAAGATGAGATCGATGTTTTCGCCGGAAGCAAGCGTCACCTGTGTCTTCTGCGCCAGATCGGACCAGGGCACGAACACAAGGTCGAGCTTGACATTGATCGTATCCTTCATTCGCTTTTCCGCTTCGGCGATAACCAAATCCATATCTGGCGGCCGGTCGCCGGGAATCATGATTTTCAGCGTCACCTCTTCAAGCTTGGTGTCACCGCCGGCGCCGTCTCCGGTCTGGCCCGACGGTCCCGACGTCTTCCCTTCCCCTTCGTTCTTGCCCGAGCAGCCTGCAATTGTGACGAGCGCGATCAAGAACACGAGCGCGATGGACAATAGTCTTTTCATGGTTCGTTCCCCCTGCTTCAAAAAATAGAGAAAATAGGCGGATGATCCGGTTCGAAAACGGCAGCGATCGCAGCTCGAACCGGCCAAACGCGCTTGCCGTTTGCCGTTCTATCCTTTCACCGATCCAAGCGTCAAACCTTTAATAAAGAAGCGCTGAATGAACGGATAGACGAACACGATCGGGCCGATGGTAACGCAGACGATCGCCAGCTGCATGCCATAGGTCGGCACGACGACGTTGTACTGCGTCTGGCTCCCGCTCACATAAGCCATAACATTCAAATTGGACATGAGCTGGCGGATCATCATCTGCAGCGGCAGCATCTTGTAGTTGTCGATAAACAGCAATGACAAGTACCAGTCATTCCAATATTGCAGCGCGTAGAACAAGCTCACCGTGGCGATAACAGGCAGCGAAATCGGCCAGATGATGCGAAAGAAAATATAAAGATCATTGGCGCCGTCCACCGTCGCGGCTTCATTCAACTCATACGGCAGCGTCCGGTAGTAGGAAACAAGAATAAAGGCATAGAACGGATTAAGCAGATAGGGCAAAATGAGCGCCCAAATCGAATCCTTCAGATGCAGCCAGTTGGCGATCAGCATGTAGAAGCCGACCAGCCCTGCACCGAACAGCATCGTCAGAAAGGTCAGAAACGATAAAATGTTACGGTACTTCACTTTCCGGTGGCTCAGCGTGTACGCATAGGTTGATGTTACGAGGACGCCCATCGCCGTACCGACGATCGTCACGATAATCGTAATGCCGTAGCTGCGAAACACCTGCTTGCCCGAGAGCAGAAATTCGTACGCATTGAGGCTGAATTTGCCCGGCAGCAGCTGGTACCCCGCCGTCTGAAGAAGCGATTCATCGGCGAACGAGTTGATGAATACAATCCAGAACGGAATGAAGCAAAACAGGGCAAACGCGCTCAGCACCGCGTACACCAGAACAAGAAACAACCGTTCTCTCATGTCGATCACACCTTAAACTGTCCGGCGATAAGGCCGCATGGGCCCGGGCCGTTGCCCGCTTCGCCGAACCCTTTATTAGAATAATCTTGAATCCGCGTCCACCTTGCGCGCGATCGCATTGAAGATCAGAATCGTGACAAGCCCCATACAGGATTGGTACACGATGACGGCAGAGGACATGCTGAAATTACCCAATTGCCGCAGCGCACGATACGCATACGTATCGATGACATCTGTCGTCGGAAAGAGTACCCCGTTATCTCCGATGATCGCGTATATCATGCCGAAATCGCCGTAGAAAATGCGGCCGATGCCAAGCAGCGCCAATACCATCACGATCGGCCGCATCAGCGGCAGCGTAATGTAGAGCATCTGCTGCAGCCGGCTCGCACCTTCAATTCGGGCGCTCTCGTAATATTCCGCGGAGATGCCCGTAATGACCGCCAAAAAAATAATGGAATTATACCCGGCAATCTTCCAGGCGCTAATTACGGTTAAGATATACGGCCATACGCCGGGCGTCAAATACCAGTCCACTCCTTCGTAGCCAAAGACGGCAAGCGCCCGGTTAATTAGCCCCTCCGATGTGCCGAACAGCGTCAACGCCATCATGCTGACGACAAGCCACGAAATAAAATACGGTAAAAAAATAAACGATTGTGTGATTCGTTTGAACAGCCTGTTTCGGACTTCGTTCAGAAAGATGGCCAGCACGACCGCGCTGCCGAGGCCGGATACGAGAAAAAGCGCATTCAGGAAAACGGTGTTCAGCGTCACCCGCAGCCAGTCTTTCCCGTTGAAGAAAAATTCGAAGTTTTTAAATCCGACCCATTCGCTCCCCCATAATCCATCCGATAGCCGGTAATTCTGGAAGGCGAGCAGATGCCCCAGCATGGGCATATACGCGAATACGACCAGAAATGCAAGGCCGGGCAGCGCCAGTAAGTACAAATACCGGTTCCGTGACAGCTCGCGCACAAACGTCCCGCCGAACCTTCCCCGTCGCTCCAAAAAGCGTCCCTCCTTTCTTGTGCGGCTTGCAGGATTCGAACGGAGCCATCGTAGCATTCACCGCGGCAGCTTGCCTAGTTCTCATTGGCCGGATTCGGTTCTCACTCGGCTGATTCGCGGGTGTTCACCCGGTGGTTATTGGCCCGTCGGGTTCTCAAGCGCCCAATACGCCTGCTAATTCGCAGATTTCCCGGCTATCGGCCGCATCCGCTCGCCCGCCTTGCTGTCGCGGTATTGGCTCGGCGTCATGCCGGTCGCTTTTTTAAATGCGGTGAAAAAGTGGCTTTTCGTCTGAAAACCGGACTGCTCTGCAATGTCGGTGACCTGCATGTTCGTCTGCTCCAGCAGCTCCTTGACCTTCCCGAGCCGCTCGTTCAAGATGAAATTCGATAGCGGCATGCCATATTGATCGTGGAACAGCTGCCGAACATATTTGGCCGACAAAGCGATATGATCTGCGATTTCATCTACCGACAGCATCGGGTCATGGATATGATAGCGGACGTACTCGATAATTTCCCTAACCAGCTTTTCCTTGCGGTTGAAGCCCTTCTGGTCGCCAAGCAGCCGAATAATCCGCCCGGCCTCTTCCCTCAGCCATTCGTGAACATCGGTAAGCGTGGCGAACTGCCTCAAGTGACGCTCAATCCCTTCAACACTCTGGATGGACGTCATTTTGCTGAATGCCTTGATGATTGCAAACAGAAGCAGCTTCAGTTGGAATTGGCATTCGCTATATTTCATCGTCTGCAGGCGCGCGAACAACTCGTCCAGCAATTCCAGCACCTTCTCCTCTTTGCCGCTGCGAATGGTCTGGATCAGGCTTTCATGCACGGCAGAGTCGAGCGGCGCCTGCAAATCAGCATACCGCTCAAAGTCTTGTTCGACGTAGATTTTGTCATCACCGCTGACAAACTTGAATAAAGTCAGCTCGTTCATATCGTCGTATACTTTGCGCAAATCGTCATGCACACGCCGGGCCGTGCTTTTCGCAATCGTCACGTCCAGCTTGACGTACCTGGTGACTTGACGGCGCAGCTCCTTCAGCTCTTTGGTCAGCTCGGAATCAGGGGAGGAGCTGGCCGCGCCGACCAGCACGACCAGGTGATCGGAGCCAAAATCGATCACCTCTATCGGCCGTTCCGGCCGTCCCATCAGTTCCTCCGCGATATTGCCGATGGCATACTTGAGCAGCTTGCGGGAGACGAAATCGTACTGCTCGGACATCTCATAATAGGAATCAATCTTGATAACAGCCAATTGAACCCAGTCATAGTCAAGCAGCCGCGATTCGCGGGCAATCGCCGCTCTGGCGCCGTCGGTCAGCCTGCCCTGCAGCAGCCATTGCCGTAAATATTCGGTCTTGATCAGCGGATAATGATCTCGAAGTATATAGAGGCCCTGCTCGATGACGCCATAATCGTTCTCCCCCTTCACGCCCAGCTTCCACTGCAGTTGATCCGCCAGCCGACGGAATGGCCCGACGAAACGGCGCGAATTCCAATAGGCGACGAGAAGCAGCGCTGCAAGCAGCAGGAGCGAGCAGACGATGATGACTGTTTTGAACGCCCCGGCCTTTTCGCGGAATTGCTTCATTTCAGTGACGGAGATAATGATCCACTCCGGCGATTCCAGCCGCGCATAGTTGACGAATGCTTCCCCTCCCGCACGATTCAGTTCGAATGAACCCTGCTTCAGCCCCGTTTGGATGTTATCGATGGTTTCCTCGATCCGCTCATCCCATTCGCCCAGAATCCACTTTCCTTGATCATCTACGATAGAAAGCACCGTATCCGCCCTTCCGTCGCCTGAGATCAAATGCTTCTGCAGCTCCCTCTTGTCGAACAGGACGACAAGATACCCGTCGCGGTTTTTCTGCACAGGAGTCGAGGGAAGCTGAAGCGCCAAATACGAGTTGTTACCTATCCGGTGATCAAAATAACGCAGGAAGGCCCCGGAAGTGCCCTCGATCCGCTGCAGCATCGGCTGATCGGCAAATTCCTCGAACGAAAGCAATCCGACCTTGGAGTCGAGCACCTCGCGCTTGCGGATGCTGAACAAGTAAGCGGATTCAATATAAGGCTCGTTAGATAAATATTTAGTTAATACCCCCATCGTTCTGGCATTTTGCAGCAGGTTGTCGGCGGAAGCATACATCCAGTTTTGCACGGCATGGTCTTCGTACATGTTCAGGCTGTACCTTTTTAACTTGTCCAGTATGTACTCGATCCGCTCCGCCATTTCGTCGATACGGTCCTGATTGTACGTCCCCATCTGGGAATAAGCGAAATGGGAAAATCGGTTGGCCAGAAACAACGAGAACGGTATGATTGTAATTGCAAAAAAAATGCCGCTTATCACGAATATGCGCCAGGATGTAGATTTGAACATAGTATAGTCCTTTACCTCCCTCGTCTTAGCAGTTCTCTTTCGACCGATATGTCCTATCATAATGCAACGCTTTCCCGTCTGCCTAGTTCTCATTTGTCCGTCAAGTTCTCATTCACCGGTTTCACGCCGCTGCAAGGGAAAGCCGCACGTCGCATCCGGTCGGTTAGGACGTCGCAAAGACGAGCAAAAGTGCATTAGAATTCTGCCTTTTTCTTAAAAGAGGGCGAAAGACGGTCAAATGTGCAGGTCTTTTTCACGAGAATGGACCGATTTCGCAAAAATCGCTCCAAAGACCTGCATTATTGCTTTAGAATCTGGTATGTAGCGGCTTTTTCCTAAAAAGACCTGCATTATCGCTTTAGAATAACGCACCACGCGGCTTTTCCTAAGGCTGCGGGCAGAATCAAAGATGTGGACGGGCCGGAGGCCGTCCCATCGAGCGACGGATACGCTGGTTAGGAGAACGGTTCTTTCGATTGGAATGATCCGTTCTTCTTTTTTAACCCGAACCGAAGCAAAAAAGATAGCTTTGAGACGACCGCAGTCTGACTCCCAAAGCTATCTTCAAGTTCAATTATTTAATAATTCCTTTTTCATTAATGATTTTCGTCGCTTCATCGACCATCCATTTCTGAACTTCATCAATCGGCGAATTGCTCAGCATAAATTTACTGAAGCCGTCGTTGATAATTTTAGTCAACTCGGACGAAGCCGTTGTCATGACCGGAGAAGCATCCAAAAATTGAATGTCGCTGCCGGCAACCGCATTTTTCAAAGACTCCACATCATACCATTCTTCCTTGCCGGCGATCAAACGATCGAGAATGGCGTCATTATTCGCTTTCTTCCAGCCCGAGAATTCGGTTCTCGCCGGGGAATCTGCCGTCGTCATATATCTCATCAATTGGAACGCGGCTTCTTTATGCTTGGAAGTTGTACCTATTGCCAGCTGGTTGCCGCTGGTGAAATATTTGCCGCCTTCGTATTCTTTAGGCTCGGCTCCTTGCGGAGGCAGCGGCACCGGAGCGAACGCCGTCTTGAATTGGTGCGGATATTGCTCCTGATTGCCCGCATCCGGAATCGTCCAGTTGCCGGTGAGAATCATAGCGGCCTCTTCGTTGAAAAATTCCGTGCGGTAGTTCAGCTTGGCGGCCAACACGTCTGCATAAGGCTTCGCGGATTTATCGGTCTCCTCCATATCTTTGCGCAATTGGAAGAAATACTTGTACGTCGGGTCTGCCAGAATCGTCGTTCCGTCGCTGTAGAGGAACGGATCCTTCATTACCGTCTGCGCCGGAGCATTCATGTACAGCTCCCAAGTGTGAAAATACGTGCCATACTGCTTGTCCACGCCTTCGCCTTTAGTCAGCTTCTTGGCATACTCGCGAAAATCGTCCCAAGTCCAGCCGTAGGTCGGGACCGGCAGCCCCGCTTCGTCCAGCGCATCTTTGTTTAACATTACGTAATTGATGCTTTTCGTGTACTGCATGCCGTAATATTTGCCGTCAATTTTCGGATTGACATAATATTCGTCTTCAGGGACCAAATTGTTTTTCTCATAGAATTCGTTCAACGGAGTCAGCGCGCCCCGGCTCGCCCGCAAGAGAACATCGCTAAGGCTCGGGAGCTGTACTACGTCGACCGCTTCACCGGAAGAAATGAGAAAATCAAGCTTTTTCAGCATTTCCACAGAATCACCGGGAACGAGCACGACATGCTCGACCTTGATATTCGGGTTCTCTTTCATGAACTCTTCCAGCATGGCATCGGTACTGGCCGACTGGGCATCGTTATCCCAGTTGTAATACTTGATGGTGACTTGATCCTGATTTCCACCGGTATTGGAGTCGCCCCCCGATTCGGAACCGGATTTGCCGCATGCGCTCAACAACAGGATAAGCATCAGCGACAGACTAAGCAATAATGAAATACTGCGTTTGCTTTTTTGATTCATTTTGCTTCAACCCCCGTTACTATATATGGTTCGAATAACTTTCAACATCAGTATAAACACGGGCGTCTGCGGCCAAGTGCAAAATTTTGAGGTCCTGGGCAGACGATTTTGACCTTTTGCGCCAAAACTTTAGCCCTTCACACCGCCGAGCGAAATCCCGTTAATCACTTGTCTCTGCATCGTAATAAAGACGATCACCAGCGGAACAATGGCTGACAAGGCTGCCATCATCATTATCGCATAATTGTTCGTATAATCATCTCTGAATAACGTCATTCCAAGCGGAATTGTATAGAGCTCTTTACTGAGCAGGAAAATGAGCGGATTCTGGTAATCGTTCCAGGTCCAAATAAATTTAATAATCGCCACGGTAGCCAGCACCGGCTTGCACAGCGGGAGCATGATGGACACGAACGTTCGAATATGTCCCGCACCGTCAATCTTCGCCGCTTCGATGAATTCGTCGCTGACACCGGCCATAAACTGGCGCAGCAGAAAAGTGAAGTAGATAGAAAACATGCTCATCAGGATCAGCGCGGCATGCGTGTCATAAAGGCCGAACCAGCGGATCAGCAGGAACCGTGGAATCAACGTCGCCTGATCCGGTATAATCATAAACGATATAAGGGCAAGAAACACCAGATTTCTTCCCCGGAACCGCAATTTGGTCAAAGCGTAAGCAGACATCGCAGATATAACCAGGGCGATGCACGTCGTAATGACTGCAACAAACAGCGAGTTGGCATAAAAGTGATAAAAAGGCACTTTCCCCATCCAGACGGTCTTGAAGTTGTACAGCACGTTGATCTTTTCGGGAATCCATTGGATCGGAAAGCGCATCACATCCTTTTCAAACTTGAAAGCGGCGGATACCATCCAAATTAACGGAATCAGGAAGACGATGGATATCCCTGCCATTATTATAGTTGTTATTATTTTTGCAAAATTTTTACGAATTAGCAGCAAGACGATCCCCTCCTCAAATAGAATGCGTGTTCAATTAAAGTCGACTCTCCCTTATAGCGCGTCTTCCTGTCTCATCTTCCAGGTGAGTGCCGTTACAAGCCCGATAATGGCGAACAGCAGCCAGGAAATCGCGGACGCGTAGCCCATGTTATAAAATTTGAAGCCTTCCTCGTATATGCGGTACACAAGCACGGTCGAGGAATTGTTCGGGCCTCCTTCGGTCAGGAAAGAAACAATGTCGAATACTTTGAACGAACCGATCAGCATTGTAATGAACAGGAAAAACGTCGTAGGACGCAGCAAAGGAATGGTGATTTTGAAAAATTTCTGCAATGCGGTTGCTCCGTCGATTTCCGCGGCCTCGTACAGCTCTTCCGAAATGTTCGTCAGACCGGCCAAATAAATAATGATCGTGTAACCGAGCCCCGCCCAAGCACTAATAATCGCAACGGATAACAGGGACGTCTTCGGATCTGCCAGCCATTTCGGCGGATTGGAGATTCCAATATCCATCAGAAACTGGTTGATCGGGCCAAGAGAAGGATGGAACAAAGCGCTCCATACGGCGGCTACCGCAATAATGGACGAAATATAGGGAATGAAAAATGCCACTTTGAAATAATCCTTCAAATATACTCTGCTTTGGATCAGAACCGCCAGCACCAAGGCGATGGCAATCGGTACCGGAACGGTGAAAATGGTGTAGATCAAATTATTTTTCAACGCTTGCAAAATAGTCGGGTCATTAAACATACGAATATAATTGTCAAGCCCGATAAATTTGATCCCTTTCACTCCGGACAACAAATCCCAGGAGGAGAGGCTCAAGTACAGTGAAAAACCGAGGGCAAATACGTTCAGAAGCAGCATGCCCACGATCTCCGGCACAAGAAAGAGCCACCCGACCAGCGCTTCCTTACGCTGCGGAGTCCAAAATTTCCGGGGTTTCGGAAAACTGTCGGGCGTCGTTTGTTTAGCAACATCCACGTCGTATCACCTCAACATTTTGTTCGTTGCTATTAATGATAATCCAGCGCCCTGCCGCTCAAAGGATGGATTCTGACCAGCTATGTGAACTATTTTGACTTTTTTATACCGCCATCATTTCCTAAATAAAAAAAAGCTCCTGACGGAGCTGGGTGATTCGAATTTATTTGGCATATCTGCCTGCGGAGTGCCGCGTTTTATAATCGCTGGGGGTCATACCGATATATTTCTTGAACACCTTCGAGAAATAGGTTCGGTCCGAGTACCCGAGACCAATAGCCAGCGATTCGAGGGTTTGGCTTGACGTTACAAGCATCTTCGCGGCTATTTTCATCTTGTATTGATGAACATAATCCGTAAAATTGATGCCGGTCAATCGTTTGAAGTAACGCGAGAAATAACTCGGATTCAGAAATAAATATCGGGCCATGTCTATGGAAGTAATGTTCTCGGATAAATGCCGGTCGATATATTGCTGAATGACCTGCAGCTTCGGTTCCCGTACGGCTGGGCCCGTTTCGTGCCGGTTCTCAGCGATCCGCACAAGTTTGTTCACCGCCAAATCCATCGCGTCCCGCAATGTTCTTGCGGAAGATAGATAGAAATAGAACGCCTCATCGGAGTTCGGGTTTCCAAACATCATTTCAATGCTGCGCAGAAGATAAGATACGTCTCTGATGAATTCGCCCGGCTCTACCCTTTGTTCCAGTGCAGCCTGGCCAATATTTGCAACGATGTGACGAACGGCCTCGATGTCTGACTTCAGCAAGACCCGTTCCAGCTCGGGTTTATACGGATCGAGAAAGCCTTGCGGGGACGGCAGGAAAATATTTTGCACAAAACGATTGATTTCCGAAACCGTCAGTTCGTCGCCCACGTAAAATTCATTTTTATGATGAATCAATGATTGGTAGATGGGTCCGATCGACTGTACGAGCATTTTATCCGTTACAGCAACCGTACTTAACCGTACTTTTATAAATTGTGAACAGCGCCACCGCAGCTCCTGCAAATAGTTATGAAAATGCTGATTCGCGTTATTCGCCAAGTTAAGCCTATAGTTGTATAGTACGGCAAGGTGGCCCTGTTCCATAAACGGCGTGATGCCCTCGTAAGAAGCCGACAGCTCTGTCGCAATATTGTAAATGGCATACAAAATAAGCGGCAGGTCGCTTTGGTCGTACAGTTGTTCATAGGAAGAGTAGTTGAGATGAACAATGCCCAGCATAAACCAGGGATACCCCCACGAAATGCCAAGCTGAGAAGCATACCCGAGCGTCGTCTCGGGATGAACTCCGTCGATAACTCTCTGAAACAGACCGTGCTTGAAAAGCTCGTTATTGTAATTGGACGTCTCATGATCCATTCTGGTCGCTTTCGCCTTCAGCAACCGGATCGATTTTTTCAAACTCTGCTCCAATTGCTCCGCCGTTAACTGATCCTTGAGCAAATAATCGTCCGCATTCAGCCTTAAGGCGCTTTGCGCATAATGAAAATCCTCGTGGCAGGTCAGAAAGATTACGCGAATTTCCGGCTGCATCCGGGTGAATGCGGCCGCAAGCTCAATTCCGTTAGTCTGAGGCAAGCCGATGTCGGTAATTACGATGTCCGGCGCCGTTTCTTTAAACATGTGCAGAGCCTTGGCGCTCGAATAGGTCGTCCCGACGATATGCAGGTTGAGCGACTCCCAGTCGATCATTTGCCGCAGCACTTTCAGCATTGGCACATCGTCGTCGATTAACATGACTTTATGCATCATAGTCTCGTCCCCCCCGACAAGAAAAGGTTTCGTTCTCCCACAGGAATATGCAGAATGGCACTAGTGCCTCCTAGCGGATTGGAGCAGAGCGTCAAGGCTGCGGACGGACCGAATGTCAGCCTGAGCCTTTGGATCACATTGATCAGCCCCACCCTTTCGTAGGAGGAATAGGCTTCCGTATCGTCGGACGACAGCCGGCCGTTCAGTTCCTTCATCAGCTCCTCCTCCATGCCGCATCCGTTATCCTCGATCTCGATGGTCATACGATCATCCGCGCTTCTGGCGCGAACCGTGATGACAGCATCGGGCCTGTCCATTAGTCCGTGCACGATGGCGTTTTCGATTATCGGCTGCAGAATCAATTTGGGGATCACCGTCTGCTCGAGCCCCGGTACCAGATCCACCTTCAGCTCCACTGGAATTTCGTTCCGGATTTTCATAATATCGACGTAATGGCCGAGCAGCTTGCATTCTTCCTGCAGAGTGGCCGGTTCATTGACCTTGAGATACGCCCGCAGCAGGCTCATAAGCGAATCGATGATGCCGCTGTGCAGCCGGTCCTCCTGCAGGATCAAGCTGCATTTGATCGAATTCAGCGTATTAATCAGAAAGTGAGGCCGGATTTGCATAAACAATGCTTCTAATTCCATCACTCTCTTCTGCTCTTGCTCCTGCTCAATGTCATTAATCAAGCCTTGGAGCTGATCCAGCATCGTATTTAACGTACGCCCCAATTCGGCGATATCGTCCTTGCCCTTGACCTCAAGCCTTGCGTCCAGGTTGCCTGTCCCGAATTGGCGGACTACACGCTGCAGCTTTTGAATGGGCATGTGCAATCTTTTGGCAATAAAAATGGACGATATGGAAAAAATGATAAAAAATAAGAAAACAGCGGCCATTCCGGCGTAAAACGTTCTTGATATTTCGCCCGTGAACGACTCTTGAGACGCCTCGTAAACAAGAGTCCAATCCGTCTTGTCCAGCGAGACTTCCGACCGCAGGCTAGAATTGGCAGGCGCCGTACCATGCAGCGAAAGGTCCTCGTTGCCTGCAATCCGATTTCCTTCAGCGTCGAACAGAGCTACCTTCCCGAACTCCACCGGCTTCAGCAGCCCTTCGAAATAGGACTCGGAAATACCGATCAGGAGGACGGACAGAAATTTGTTATCATGGCTGTCATGGATGACTCTGGCGATATAATAACTGCTCTTGTTCGTCGATTGGTCGGTTGCCATACCGAGCCATTGGAGCGTTTCCGGCCGGTTGAAATCGACCTTGCCCAGCAGCAAGTCAAGGTTCTGGCTGACAGGCGTCAGCTCTGTCGTATTGGAAGAAATAATAAAGCGTTCTCTGTTCACCAGATACATGCGTGTATGGTTATTCAACGGTTTGGATGCGATCAGAGAAAATCCGTCCCTGATCTGCGTAAAGTTCGTATAATCATCGAACGTGCGGATTCGATCCGTATCTGCGAATTTTTCAAGATATACCCTGAAATTTGAGTCATTGACAATAAAATGCGAGGCAAACGTTACGTCGTCGATCGTCTTCCCTATTTCATCGATCATCACGTTCAGGAAGTTATCATTGCTTAATTGCAGCTTCTCTACCATCGTCTGCTTGATGAGAACGAAGGAGATGACCGACACGGCTATGATAGGCAAAAAAATAAGAACGAGAAACGACAGCTGCATTCTTCGGTAATAGGTCAATTTGAACATGTGACTCGGCCTCTTCCATCCTGCTTTACTTTCATTGTATCAGGACAACGAAACGGCCGCATTTCCTTTTTATACATATGTTTTCTCCCGTTCCCGAATTTTTGCATGCCTTATCCGTGCGCCCTTACGTCGGCACCCTTTCGATGCGGCCGGTACTTTCCTTATTTAACGCAGCATGGGCTGCAGGCCCTATTCACAGCTTGCGCCGCTAATCGCGTTCATACCAGTAGCCCCCGATTCCACGTTCCAGGCGCATGAGCGACTCCAAATAGAAATAATCGCCCCAAATCATGAAATCATCGGGCGACAGCCCGCCGCGAACGTGGTAAGAGCCCCGCTTGAGCAGCCCTTCCGCTTCCTCTCCGACCGTCGAGTAACACTGCACCAGCGAGGTCATCGATTTCACGAGCCATTCCTGAAAATAAGCCCGCTCGGGGTCCTGCACATTCAATTGGGAAATCAGCTCCAGCAATCCCGCAGCCGCAATCGCGGATGCCGAGCTGTCGCGATAGGTGTCGGGCGTGACGGGAACGTTAAAGTCCCAGTACGCAACATGGTCTGCCGGCAGATGCTCGATGAAATACCGGGCCATGCGTTTGGCTGTTTCCAGATATTGCGGCTCTTTCATATACCGGTAAGATAACGCGAAGCCGTATATCCCCCAGGCTTGGCCGCGCGTCCAGGTTGAGCCGTTCGTATACCCCTGGTGCGTCGCCCCGCCGATCGGCTCTCCCGTTTCCGGACGAAAGAAGAAAGTATGGTAAGAACTGTCGTCCCCTCTTACCAGGTAGCGTCTGCTTTTGTCCGCCTGGGTCGCGGCCGCTTCCCTGTATTGGGGGTTGCCGGTCTGCTCACTTGCCCAGTACAGAAGCGGCAAATTCAACAGGCAATCAATAATGATGCGGCCGCCTTCCTTCGGGTCGCCCGCGGGTCCCCAGGCTTGAATGTAACGGCCCGGCTCGCGCCACCGCTTCATCAGTACATCGGCCGCCTGAAGGGCCAGCCGCCGCGCTTCCTCGTCCTTCTCGACAATCCATTGCGCTTTGGCCGACAGGGAATACAGAAATCCGACGTCATGATGATCAAGCACGACATGATTGATTAAACGTCGGCGAAAGCTATCGACGGTTCGTGACGCGGCCGCCCGATAACGTTCGTCCTGTGTATATTCATAACAAAGCCAGAGCATGCCGGACCAAAATCCG
The DNA here is from genome assembly GCF_051966115.1 of Paenibacillus sp. SAFN-117. Taxonomy (NCBI): domain Bacteria; kingdom Bacillati; phylum Bacillota; class Bacilli; order Caryophanales; family Paenibacillaceae; genus Paenibacillus; species Paenibacillus sp. SAFN-117. The sequence continues at coordinate 33,781 of NZ_JBQCLK010000015.1, read as the reverse complement.
TTCGTCCAATCGTTGTTCTCGATTTGCCGGTAAACCCCGTTTTGGCTGACATGGGGGAATCGGTCCCCGAACCGGTCGATGTTGTTTAACGTCTTGGCGACGGCGTCTTCAATCGCTTTTTTCCACACCATAACAAGCTCCCTTCGCTTTCTTACATTGCTTTCTACCCATTTTAGCGAAATAAGGAGAGCGGTGCGGGTTCAAATTTTAGCTGAAGTGTGCAATATTTTTACCCTATTTCAAAAACGCCTATTTTATCGAAACCAAATCAAATCCTATCCGTAGAAGTATTCCAGGGGAAAAAGTGCTTACATAATACGGCCCCGGAAACGAGGATTTTTACTTATGAGTTCCAAACGAATTGTGATCGTCTGTACGATGGCTGCCGCCATCGCCATTGGCATCGTATGGAATGAGGAGAAAAGCGCTGCAGCATGCGTCGATAAATATAAAATTCTAAGCAAAATCTCCGGCGGCGACGGAACACAGCAAGACGCCGCCGTTCGAGATCCTTTGCTTCATGCGCTTGGCGCTGCGTCGGATGAGGAAGTCTACTATTCGTTATATGATGGCAAATCACTGGCTGACATCGCCGCCGCTAACAATGCCGATGTACAGAACGTCATCGATCTGCAAATCGCCGAATTGACCGAACAACTGGACGCACGTCTAGCAAACGGCAGCCTGTCTCGGGAAGCGTATCTGGCCCATAAATCGGAAGTGGCGGATATTATCGAGCGCAGCGTTTACGGCGGGAACTTATGAAATAAACTTTGAACAACGTAAAGATGTCATTATTTCGTTAGGTATGTATTTTTGATAAAGGGGGACTTCTTACCGGGGTACCCTGAACAAAGTCATTCAGGAGATGGAGGAAATGGGAGGGCAGGGACCAGCCAATGGCTTGACCTGCCAAACCGCCTACAATTATTTTCGCAGCAAATGTTTACAAAGTGTTAGGAGCCGTGAGAACGGCAAGAAAGCTTGGGTTAACCATTCCTGGAGATATAAGCATTGTTGGTTAACTAACTGAGAACTTCTCATCCTTGAAACGCAATCGTTCGCATCCCTTTTACTCCCGGCTTTGTTCGGAAGAGGCTGCCCGCTAGCGGATACTCCTCCAGCTCTTGCTCGGACATGCCTACTCGTGCCGAAGTTATATACAACTCATCCAAATTAGGGCCGCCAAAGGTACAGGAGGTGACCAAAGGAACCGGAAGCTCAATCTGTCCAAGCTGCCTGCCGCTTCCGGGGTCCCATCTGGACACCCGGGCTCCGCCCCAATGAGCTATCCAAAGCATTCCTTCCTCGTCAATCGTCATACCGTCCGGCAAGCCCTGATCTTGTTCCAAGCGGATGACCACCCGTCTGCTGCTGATTGCTCCTGTCGCCGCCTCATAGTCAAAGGCAGCCACCTCCCTCGTTGGCGTATCAATGTAATAGAAAGTGCCCCCGTCCGGACTCCAGGCCAAGCCGTTGGAGCAGGATACGGATTCCACCATCCGCGATACATTCCAGTCTTCGTCGAGGCGATACAAGGCTCCCTGGAAGCTCTCCCCGGTTAACGACATCGTTCCGGCCCAGAATCTGCCCGCCGGATCACATTTCCCGTCGTTAAAGCGGTTGCCCGGCAGATGCTGTTCGGGATCATGAATGGCCGTCAGCTTTCCACTATCCGGATCGTAGGTATGGAACCCATGCTGAAGCGCCAGCAGCAGGCCGCCCGCCTGGCGAGGAACGAGTGCGCCGATCATCTGATTCAATGCGGTCTTATGTATCGTCTCCCTATGCGGGTCGTATTCGTAAATCGTTTGCCCGATAATATCCACCATATACAGCACTTCCCGCTGTCCATCCCATGTCGGCCCTTCCCCCAGAACCGCTTGAATACCAGCTATCGTTTCTATCACTGTCCGTCACCTCGTTAGTTTGTAGGGGTCTTCTGAACTTGAATTTGTATTTTCTAAAGGGCCACACCGATTCAGCCGGAATACCGTTATCCTTTAACGGCGCCTACCGCAATTCCTTTGACGAAAAACCTCTGAAAAGCAAGGAAAAACAGCAGCATAGGGATAAAAGTGACCGTCGCCCCGGCCATTGCCAGCCCCAAATTAATGCTCTGCGTCCCATAAGCCAGCTTCGATACCGCAAGCGGCAGGGTGAACATTTCCCTCTTGTCCGTGACGACCAGTTGCCATAAATACTCGTTCCATACCGCCACGAACGAGAAAATCCCCAGTGCGCCGATCGCCGGCTTAATTATTGGCAGCACTATGCTGATAAACGTTCGGATTTCCCCCGCTCCATCGATCCGGGCCGCTTCCAGAAGCTCGTTGGGCACGGACTGCATAAACTGCTTAACCAGAAATACCCCGAACGGATAAGCGATAAACGGTACGATCAGACCGGCATAAGTGTTGATCCATTTCAAGTCGGCGATTAGCAGGTAGAGCGGAATCAACAGAACCTGATGCGGTAGCATCATCGTGATCAGCATCAGCCAAAACAACTGCTTCTTCCCGGGAAACTGCTTCTTGCCAAAAGCATACCCCGCCGTCGTACTGGTAAGAATAGCCCCGATCGACGCACAGCCGGCAACAAAAATGCTGTTGAACAACCAGCGGAAGGCCGGATTATTTGTAAACAATTGATTATAGTTGGCCAGCGTCGGTGACTTCGGGAACCATTCCGGAGGTATCTTCATCGTGTCTGACAAAATTTTAAAAGAGCCGGTCAGCATCCAATACAGCGGCATTAGGGAAAATAGGGCGAGAACAATCACGACCGCCAACCCCAATATACTCCAGCCTTTTTCTGGCGCACTCATTTTGCGGTAATTCATCTTAACGGGCCCTCCTTTTCCATCAGCGGTCTTATCAGAAGTCAAAACTCCGTGTCCTGTCCGAGCAAGCGGAAGTTAAACCAGGCCAGGAAGCTGACAATGACCAGCATAACCACACCAAGCGCGGAGGCGTAACCGAAATTAAAAAAATCGAATGCCGTCTGATAAATGCGGTAAACAATCGTCTGCGTCCCGTTGGCCGGCCCTCCGTTGGTAAGGAGCATGATAACGACAAATACCTGGAAAACGGCTATCGTCTGCGTCACCATAACAAACAGCGTTGTCGGCTTTAATAGAGGAAGCGTAATCCGGAAAAACCGCTGACGGCTGTTTGCCCCATCTATCATTGCCGCTTCCTGCAAATCTTGGGGGATTCCCCCTAAGGCAGCCAGAAACAGAATGATAGGCTGGCCAAGCACCAGGGTAATAACAACTATAATAATCGAAACGAGCGCTTTGCCGGGGGTTCCCAGCCATGCAACCGGCTCCAGTCCTATCAGACCGATTAAATAGTTAAAAAGCCCGTAAGTGGGATTATAAATCCAAAGCCAAACCATGGAGAGGACTACTCCGCTCGCTACAACTGGCATGTAGAAAGACATCCGGAAGAAGGTCTGGACATGTTTGTTTAACGGATGAACCACTACGGCTACCAGGATAGAAATAACGACTACGGCCGGAACAACGCCCAGTGTAATAAGCAGCGTATTGACTAACGCTTTCCAGAAGGCGTCGTCATGATAGAGGGCAACATAATGCTGCAGTCCAACGAATTTCCTTGTGTTCAGCTTAACGTCATATAAGCTGAAGCCTACTCCTTGAACTAAAGGCAACAATGTAAAGATGACAAAAAAGAAGTAAGCCGGAAGGAGAAAAAAATATGCCCATCTAGCCTGTATGATTCTTCTGATCAACCTTAATGCCCTCCTTCCTATTCTATCCCCTAAGCACTCGAAACCTTAAGACAGGGGTAAGGAATGCCCTTCACCCAGGCATTCCACACTTTTCCCCATGTTATTTCGCCAGTATTTTATTGACTGCCCGCTCATAATCCTCCAGCGCTTGAGCAGGTGTTTTCTGCTTTAATAGAACCGCTTGAATTTCCGGCTGCAATAGAACGCGGAATTCCGCATATTTCGGATGAGTCACGCCCATATCCTCCAGCCCTCGTTCTTCAATGATTTTCTGCAGCACCCTATAGTTCGCGTCATCCTTCATAGGGACTCCGGCCGATTTCTTCACCGGGAATTGTCCAGCGCTCTTCGCATATACCTGCTGATGCTCCGTATTGTTCAGGTATAACAGGAATTCGATAACCCATTTCAATTTATACTCGTCATCTTGCTTGAATACAGCGAATCCGGTAGGTCCTACAGGAACCCCATTGCTGACTCCTTCGTCATTAGGCTGGTGGACCATGACCAGATCGTGCTCCCCGTTCGTCTTGCCTTCTTCTTTGGCGGCATTCAGCCTCGCCCAGACGGCCAAAGTATCGCTAACCGAGCCCAACTGCCCCTGCCACATCAGCGTATCTATTTCCCCGGCTTGAGTCGTAACGGCACTCGGCTGCAGCTTGCCTTCATCGTTCAGCTTGACCAGATATTCCAGCGCCTTGACAGCTTCCGGGCTGTTTAACGCTGTCTTGCTGTAATCGCCGTCCTTGAACAGCTTGGCTCCGAAGCCCCAGAGAAGGTTCAGGATGCCTTGGTCGCCCTGAGGAACCGCAATCTGTACGGCATAAGGGAAGACTTTATTCTTCTCGGCAATCGCTTGGATCGCCTCATCGAACTGCTCTATCGTCCAGTAAGGGTTTTCAGGTGTCGGCAGGAGATTCTCCTTGCCCTTCTTCGACCATAATTCCTTGTTGACGACAAGGCCTGCCGCCCACGCATAGGCTGGGAGCGCATGAAGGTGCCCATCGATGGTATACAAATCCAGGTAATCCTGAATATAATCATCCAGCTCCTCCTTAGGCAGCAAGTCTTCTAAATTCTCCAGCACCCCTTCATAGGCGTATTGTGCAGTTCTTCCAAGGTAATCACGTAAAATATCCGGAGGTGTTCCGCCAGCAATAGCTACAGGCACTTTCTTTGGAAGATCATCCCATGTAAGCGTTTGAATATCGATGGTTACGTGAGGGTGAAGATCCATAAATTTTTGCGCTTGAATCTTCTCGTAGTCGCCGTAATTTTTAGTCTCATCTTCCATTCCCTCAATTAATTGGAAACGCGGGTCAATCCAATAAGTGATTGTGACCGGCTTTTCTTTGGAGTCCCCATCTCCCCCGGCATTCCCCTCTGATCCGGTGCCCTTTCCCTGCTGACCGGAGCAAGCCGTGGCCATTAATAAGATCGCGAGCAGTCCGCTCATAATCGGTAGGCGAAACCTTCTCATCCATCTCCCCCCAAAAGTCATAATAATTAATGTATAGAAACAGGCGAACCTGCAGCTATAAAAGGAACACCGGGCCGATCCGTTGTTGGAGGACTAAAGATGCCATTGTCGTTCGTATCACAATGAGAGACATAGTCTCTTTTATTACTTATATTCTATTATAGACCCTAATTAGTGTCAAGCACGGAATGAAATCGCCTTCATGCCGCATCCGGGTCGGTAAGGAAGTCGTAAAGACGAGCAAAAGTGCATTAAAATCCGCCCCTTTCCCCAAAAAAGAGCGAAGGACGCTCAAATGTGCAGGTCTTTTTGACAAAATGGGGCCATTCCGCAAAAATCGCTCCAAAGACCTGCATTATCGTTTTAGAATTAGGCATTTCGCGATTTTTTCCAAAAAAGACCTGCACTATCGCTCTAGAATTAGGCATCGTGCGTCTTTTTCCAAAAAAGACCTGCTGTATTGATTGTCTTTTACATAATCCGGTGGATGACCTGAATAAGCTCTTAAAGCTTATACTTTCTTATATTTAGAAAAAAAGCCGGGTTCCTTGTGGGAACTCCGGCTTGTTGTTCATATCCTTGTGGTGCTGCAATTCCTATCTTGCTCCAAAATACCCCAGCCTGCGGGACAATTGTGCGGCGAGGCCCTTAATTTTGATCCCGATTTCATGGATCTGCTCATACGAGACGTTATAGCCGCTGACGCTGATTGCCGCAATGACATCGCCTCCACGGTCACATACCGGTGCGGATGCGCATCTCACACCCACTACCGCTTCCTCGTTATCAATCGCATAACCGTTCTGTCTTACCCTCTCCAGCTCTTCCAAGTACTCCTCTACCGATCCGATCGTAGTGCTTGTCAGCTTCTCGAAGCTGCAGTTTTCCAACAGCTTCCTGGTCTTTTCCTCCGGCAGCCAGGCAGTCAAGGATTTACCCAAGGCGGTATTATAGATCTGCTTCCTTTGTCCGACGGCTCCAAATAAATACTTGAAGTGATCCGGTTCCACGTTCACCATATACAGCACGGAGTCTCTGTCAAGGATGGCCAGGTGCGCAGTCATGCCTATTTCCTCGACCACCTGCATTAGTATCTGCTTGCCCTCATCTACCAGGGAAGTGGAGCCTGTAAATACGGAGCCGAGCTCAAATGCCTTCGGGCCTACCATATATTTGTCGGTATCCCGAACCTGTTCCAAATAACCATGTGCCTGCAGGGTCAGCATTAAACGGTGAACGACGCTCTTGTGCAGCCCGAGCCGCTTGGCGATTTCCGTTACCCCCATAGGGCGCCTTTCCTCTATAAAGCTTTGCAGAATTGTCAACGACCTGTCCACGGACTGGATCAGGAAATAGGGGGAATCTTTCGATTTGATGGATGAGTCACTCATGACAAGTCACCTGCTCCCGCTGTATTTAAATATAAGTTCAGTAAGGCCCCAGTGTAGTGAAAGCTGTGCAATATACAATAGCTTCATGACATACAATAAAAATCCGCAGAAACGGTTAATAAAAGTATACACAAACCAAAGAAAAAAAGAAATACGCTGTCTCGTTTCTTCGACAGTGGCGAGTTTTATATGTTAGCGGGGCGCCCACAAATGGGGGGTGATGACTGCATCATCTATATTTGCAAAACGGTTCAAGATCTCTTCCCTAAGCTCTTCAGGCAATGGCGGTCCGGCCATCAGCCGCAGGTTCTCCCTAATCTGCCCCTCTGTTTCCGCACCAATAATGAGGCTGTCTGCGCTGCCGCAATCCCTGACGAACGAAACCGCCATCTGGGGCAGCGGAAACCTGTACTTCCCGGCCAGGTCGTGAAGCTCCATCAACGGCGACTTTGCCTTGGCCATCGTTTTCCCAAGCTCATTCGGCTGCATAAGGATAAGACCCTGCAGGAAAACACTGCGCACAAACACCAGCTTTCCCCTCTCCTTCAGTTTCCGCAGCCAGCCATTGCGCAAGGGGCGGTGGTCAAGCAAATTCATAGGCAGCTGGACCGCTTCATAAAGATCGTTAAGCAAACGGCTGCCGATCAGCGAATACTCTTCCTCGGTGTTATATGCAACGGAAATGCCGGCACGCTCGATTAAGCCTTCCTTACGCAGGGATCGCAAGCCGGCCTCAATAGCGTCCCCATGCTCCTTCAAAACATCGGTATTATGCAGCATTAACAGCGGAATGGAGGACACACCCAGCAGTTTCAAGGAATCGATGGCCTCCTTACGCATGTTCTGCTCCAGCTTATCGGGATCAATCCTCCCGCCGACTCCCGTCTTCAGCTTGGTAATAATGAAGGGACTCTTGCCTCGGCTGAACCGGCCAAGCAGCGCTTCCGCGCGGCCGTACCCCGCAGCAGTATCGAATGAAGTTATGCCCTCGCTCCAGGCCAGCTCCAGAAGCCGCAGCCCCTGTTCCTCCGTAAGCATGCCTTCCCGGTTGTTAATGCCATATGGAATCCCCAATTGCACCGTACCCAAAGTAAGCTTCGATATCTTCCGTTCAGCAGTTGGTCTCATCATTATGCTCCCCTCTACGCTTCACTCAACAACCGTCGAGCTAGAAATTCGCTGTCTTTTTGCCACACAAAATGCAGGGCCATTGTCTTCCTAAATATTTAGGGGGGCAATGGCCCTGTCTGACTAGAGGACGATTAGAGGCAGCCTATTCATGGTTTATATAAAAGCCGGCCTAACGGGGAACTCCTCTTCCCCTGCCCCATAGTTGTATAACTACGAATCTTTACAAGGAGTGTTAGTATTCTTCATAAAGCCTCAATTCGTTCAGCTGAGGCCAGCCCTCGGATCTTGTTATTTCCACCTTAACGTACTTGGCCGCTTGAACAGTGTCGAAATGATGGATTTCCATACTGTCGCTGTTGTGCCTGGCCCCGGTGTAGGAAATGACCGGTGTCCATGTCGTACCGTCTACGGATAGAGATACGATAGCGTCCTCCGCATACTCTCTGGGCTTCAAATTGACCCCGATGGCACTAAGCTCCCTCACAGTATCCAATTCAACGGTATAGTATGCCGGTGGCGGTGTAGGTGAATTTCGCGTGGCGGAATCCCAATAATCCAGACTGCCGTCCAGCGGTCCGGTAATGCCCACCCTGCCCGATGTATAAGTCATATCGGTATCAATTTGAATTTGGCCGTTATTGTATAGCGACAGCAGATCGATCTGGGATAACGCAGGCTCACCGTACAAAGCTATTTCGCTCAGAACCGCTTGCCCGGACGCTTTCGTAATTCTTACCCTAACTTCCTTGGCCAGAAGCCCCGGATCATATTCATGGATATCAAGAATCCCCTGCTCATGAACAACGTCGGTGTAAGAAAACAAGGAATGCCATTGACCCTGCGCATCTTTATATTCGACAACCGCGCTCTCCGGTCTTCCGGCTTGCGGTTTCAAGTTGATCCCGATAGCGTTAAGTTTGTAAGTTTTCGGTAAAATAAGAGTGTAGTAATAGGATTCCGGCGGCATGGGGACGCTTCCCCAGGCAGCATAATTCAAGCTAGCCACCCCATCAATGGCTCCTGTTGGTTTGACATTCACGCGGCTAGGAGTACCCGGATCCTCATAAGTCATATTGGTATCAATCTGCAGGCTTCCGCTATTATACATGGCAAGCAGCTCCATACGGTCGGTACGTTTCTCAACCGTTACATCCTCCGGGTTAAAATACTTTCCGCCTATGAAGCCCTTGGTGGAATGAGCATCGTAGAAGACAATAAAGATCCGCCCATCGGAAAGCTCAACCGCACTCGGATAAGCCATGTCCGTAGAGCCGGGGCTTTTATAAATTAGAGCATCCTCCCAGTCCTCCCAATCGGTTCCGGGCTCCATTACCCGCCCTACTACAGCTCTTCCGCTGCTGAAGTCAAATTTGCGGTCTCCCCACGTATGAAGCACAGTACCATTACTGAGCACAAGCAGATCCGAGCAGTGGGCGTACATCGTGGTTCTGACCGCGGCACTCCAAGTGTGCCCGTTATCAAAAGACTCCGATTCCCAGGCAATCCCATTGTCGCTGTCTGAATAAGTTCGGTGCATGCTTATCAGGTGCCCGCCGCCCAAATCGGCAATAACCGGTTCAACAAACCCGATAGCTGGAAACAGATTCGGCTGAGGCAAGGGTATCGGCTCGGCCATCGTCGCTTCCAACGACGGATTCCAGGTCAAGCCACCGTCCGAGCTGCGAACAACTACCGATCGGCTAACCCCTTGATCGGAGGCGTAAGAGCCATAGATAGGCAGCAGGAGCTCTCCGGTATCCAATTCAACCATTTTGGAAGAAACTGCAGCGTTTATCAGATTCGTTTGCACCTTGGTCGGCGCGCTCCAGGTCAAGCCCTCATCCGTGCTTCGGGATACGTATACTTGATTGACTCCGTTATCAGGTTTGAACCAGTTCAGAAGCAGCGTTCCGTCAGACAACAGGGTAATGGAAGGATCGCGGTCATCTTCAGGCGTATCCATGATGATCCGCGGTTGAGACCAGGTCAGTCCTTCATCCGTGCTCTCTACCATAGCAATTCTGCCATTCGTGCCTTGATGTGCGGTTGCACTGTAGTAGACTACAACAAGCTTGCCGGACGGCAATTGCTCCATAGAAGGAAAATAGGTATTGTAACCATCAGCCGTCTTTGCCGCTACAATCACATCCGGCTCTGACGGATTTGGTACGGCTGCCAATGCGGCCAAGGGAATCATCAACATTAGCAAGCTCATCAGCATGATCATCGGTAATTTTCTCATATGAGCATCCTCCGAATTAGATTTGGCATTCCTTGACACCATAGCGTAGGGCTTCCATTCAGCAGGTTCCGATGACTCCGCTCCGAAATCGCTTCTATTTATCCGTTAATGAATCAAGTTCATTTATTCCCTGTCGGCTCGTCCCCACCCCCCTTCGAAAGACAAGCTGTCCGGTGACAGATGCAAGTAGTGCATGTGAACATAAGTAAAGCAAATGCATTATTCTCTAAAATGAGGGCGCTGGTGAATAACAAATACGGAGTTACTTGCTATCCCAAAATTGCGAATGGACAACTAACAACGAAATCGAGACGCTACCAGGCGGTCCAACCGCCATCCACTACGATGTTGGATCCGGTTACAAAGCTGGAGGCGCCGGATGCCAAGTAGAGTACGGCTCCTACGATTTCATGCGCCTGTCCTACTCGGCCAAGCATCGTCTTGCTGTTCAGACGGGTCAGAAAAGCTTCATCCTGCTGGATGTTGGGATTCGGGAACGGTCCTGGGGTAACACTATTCACGCGGATGCCCTTCGCAGCCAGATGAGCCGCACAATAACGGGTAAACTGGATGACGGCCGCTTTGCCGGCTCCGTAATTGGCAGGGTTGTTCGCCCCGCTGGTTCCGTAGATGGACGGGTCGGGCGAAACCATTCCATACATGGAAGCGATATTGACGATGCTTCCGCCCCCCGCAGCCTCCAAATGCGGCACAGCTTCACGGGTACAGCGGAAGCAGGTACCCACCGCCCCGTCCAATCCGTACGCCCAATCCTCGTCGGACATCTGCTCCACGGTGCCCAGCGGCCCGTAGCCGGCCCCGTAAGTGGCGCAGTTGATCAAGACATCGATGCGGCCGAACGTTTCCCTAGCTTCGTTGAACAGGCGGCGGATCGATTCGGTATCAGAGACATCACAAACCGCACTTACGATTCTCTCTCCCGTATGCTCTGCGGGCTGCAAATCAGCCGATACAACCGCAGCGCCAAAATCAGACATGGCACGAACGATTTCTCGACCTAAATAACCGCTTCCTCCGGTTACGACAACGGTTCTGTTTTCCATGGAAAACAAGCAACTGTACATTCTTCGAGCCTCCTCGATTATCAAATCCATGCCGGTCGTTACCTTACCGGGCTGAGCTTATGCAATCCAAACCCGCTATTTGGCGGTGTAGCCGCCGTCTACGGGAAGGTTGACCCCGGTGATATAAGCCGAAGCATCCGATGCCAAAAAAACGATGCTGCCCATCAGATCGCTTTCCCCCGCCATCCTCCCGAGGAAGGTCCGTCTGCTGTAGCTTTCAATAAAAGCCGGAGGCGTACGCTCGGAGGCCATTCCTCCCGGGCTAATGCAGTTGCAGCGCACCCCGCTCTTTCCATAATAGCTGGCCGTAAAGCGGGTAAAATTAATCATGCCGCCTTTATGAAAGAAGTAGTCGGGAACAAAGCCGTGGAATTCGACATCGCGGTATATTTCGGCGTCAGGCCCCACCATGCCTTGGATAGAACCTACATTAATAATAGATCCCCCTCCCTGTCGGGCCATCACATCACCAAAAGCGCGGGTCATTGCAAATAATCCCGCTGCGTTAACCTCCATGCTCTTGGTGAACGTCTCCAAGGGGTCCTGCCAAGAGCCCATCGTACGCAGCACCGCATTGTTGACGAGGATATCGATGCGTCCGTATTCGTCCAGCAGCGTGTCCCTTAGAGCCAGAATAGACGGCTCCTCGGCCTGGTCCAGCTGGCGGGCGGTAACCTGCACCCCTCTAGCGGCGAAGTCTGCCTCGATCTCGGCGAGCTTGTCGCCATTGCGGGAAGTCACCTGGGTAATCGCCCCCGCCTGAGCGAGCGCGGAGGCGATTTGCCGCCCATACAAACCGCTGCCTCCGCTTACAACAGCTACTTTACCCTCGAGTGAAAAAGATGACATAACGTTCATGTTGTTCCCTCCTTCGAGCTTTCCGAGTAAATGCTGTCTGCCGGTCTTCCGCAAGAGGACAACAGCCGCTTCATAATGGCATTGTAATACTGGCTTAAAGCGACTACATCCGCCCCAATACTGATGAACCTGTAACCAAGCCCGATCAGCTCCTCGCGGTTGTCCACGGTCCCTACGGTGCCTGCGAACTTCCCGTATTTGTTGGCAAGATCGGCTATCCGCTTCCGCGTTTCCAACAGCAGGGGATGATCCATCCGGCCGGGAGCCCCGATCGATTGGCTGAAATCGCCCGGACCGAAAAAGATCATATTAACCCCGGGCAAAGCAACGATCTGCTCCAGCTCATCCAACGGCTCCACATCTTCAATCTGCAGAATCAAAAAGCGTTCTTCATTCGCCTGCTTGATGTAATCGTTAAAGTCCACGTTGCAGTATGCTCCATCCGAGTTGCCCCCGTCGACCGGCCTCATGCCAAGCGGATGGAATTTCGTGCTGCGGACCACCCGCTGCGCGTCCTCCAGGCTCATAATATGCGGCACCATAATGCCGGCCGCGTCCATTTCCAGCGGGCGGATATAGTCGCTGTAGCTTCCGCGTGCAACTCGGACAATCGTATCCGCATCGTAAGCCTTGGCGGCCAAAATTTGCTTTTCTACCGCAGACCAGTCATTGGGCACATGCTCCATATCGGTCCAGATACAATCAAAGCCCGACATAGCGGCTATTTCCGCCGAACGGGAATCGGCCAGATTAAGTTTGGTGCAATAAGCTACTTCTCCTGCATGCAGCTTTCTCAGTACTCTACTAGGCCGCATTGCGTACTTTCTTACGGACATAGCGGTTCCTCCTGATTATTGAGTTGTTATGGCTGGCAGCAAAGTATTAACTGAGGGGCCTAGAACTCCAGCTAAACGGTAAGCTGATCCGTCACAGGCTAACGTTCGACGGATCGTCAACGGCAAACAGGCGGTTGATCTGTCAACGGCTGCCCGGCCGACAACCTGATTCCCTGACAGAATTAAGCAGTTCTATCATTCTAACCCAGCAAGGGAAGGTGCTATATCCTTCACCGCAATTTCCGCTCCCTGCTGTTCGCGGCTTCGGATTCCCGCTATGACAAGCTTCATCAATTCAGCTGTCTCCGCAAACGGAAAGGGCCTTTCGCCTGTGCGCAAATAATCGATAAAAGCTTGAAGCTGGGCTTTGAACGAATAGAAAGTATCTTGAAAGGAAACATACGCATGCCCCGATGTACCGCACAGAAGCACGGGGCCGAAAGCTCCATACATATCGGCTGTAACGGAAATCACTATATCCGCCCCGCACCGGTGCTTAAGATGCACGATGTTCCTGTCCTCGGTGCCCGTATTCCGCACCGTCAAGAAACCCGGCCCCACAATAGGATAAATTCCTTCCAGCGCATGGATACCGTACCGTTCCCAAGACTTGGCCATAGCCACCGTTACATAGCGCAGCTGCCCTAAATTTGCCGTTGACAGCCGATAAGGCATATATTCCTTGCTGTACCTCATACTGCTGGAGGACAGGATTGCCCTACCCTCTCTCGCCCATTGGGCAAATATCGCTAAATCGCTTTCATTATCCACCAGCGGCTTATCCACGAACACGGGAAGACCTGCCTCCACGAAAGGCCGGCACCGCTCCACATGCTCTCCCCCTATGTCGGTTGCTATAATGACCGCATCCACCTGGCCAATAACCTGCTCCGGATAGCTTGCAATATGGGGAATTAAGGACGCCTCCGCGACAAGCCGGGCATCTTCCGGCGAATCCGTCCAAATATGAGTCACCTTAGCTCCCTTGATGCGCAAATTCTCCTTAGGCTCTTTAGCCAAATACTCCGGAATGCCGGGATAAGGACAGTTCTGCATAGCCCTCTCATTGTATCCATTGAAGATGGCGCTCCAGGAATAAGGATGCCCGTTGCCATCAACCATGCCGATCATCGCCAAACGAATAACTTCCCTCTTTACCAAAGCGTTGGTCATATTCAATCCCCCACTCTTAGTTCTCTGAAAAGTCTTGACTCGTTCGCTCTTATTTAATGGAATTCTGAAAAGGAGAATCTTGTTCGTCTCATATATAGAGACGCTATACCTATATAGGACTTTAACTCATTATATAATAGTTAGGAACAGACGTAAATGAGAAAAGCCGATTTTATCGAAACCAAATCGGATGCTTATTTAGCCCATAAATCGGAAGTGGCGAAAATTATCGCTCGCAACGTGTATGGCGGGAACTTGCCTGCGGAATCGGTTTAATGATCGAAGAAGGAAAATAAAAGAGCGAGGTTCGTGGTCGGGTACCCACAAACACTCGCTTTTTTTTGCATCGCCGTTAAGGCAAGCGAAAGCCGCCCGCCGCCAGAGTCGATTTTGACATGCAGAGAAGAATTCCTCGGCCATATACCCCTCAGCCGTTCGCGCTTCCGCGAAAGCCGGTAATTTTTACTGAATTATCGGTACGGCCGCTTTCTCTCTCGCTAAAGAGGATCATCCGAATGTTCTGCATAGGCTGGAGTAAACGATGCACTTTACTTTAGTCCTGGATATGCTGTACTACAAGATCCATTTGGGATCGTTATCCAACTTTGTGTAACCGTACATGATCTTTGAATTTCACGGCAGCTTATCCCAAAGATCTTAATACTCAACTTTCAGGTTTAATGCGATCTCGCACCGAAAGTCGAGCTATAATTTCAACCGGGAAAGATCAAGCTCCATCTCTACTAGATCCAAGCCCGGGGCAAAACCATCCGGGCAAACCCGCTTTGCGACGAACCCGAAACGTTCGAAAAAGCCGCGGCTGTACTGCGACGTTTCAATGGTTACTCTGGTAAATTTCGGCTCCGCCGCGATCCTCTTCAATCGCTCGACGAGAAGCCGCCTGCCCAGCCCGCATCGATGAAGATCCCGGCGGACCATCCCCCAACAGAGAGCGGCAACGGTCCCGTCTTCTCCTATAGCGCCATAACCGCCACTGGCGACAATCTTCCCGTTCTCATCCTCCATGACCAAATACGGCCACTTCAAATCATCCAGATCAGAAACAAAATCTTTAAGCTCCTCGGGCGCAAAATATTTCGGTACATTGCTCTCAAACAAAGCCATACATGCTTCCCGATCTTCCTGACGGTATGGACGTACATGGTATGGTCCGCCGTGACTCGAGTGGTTCATCTCTTCCTCTCCGCTTCTTTTCATTATGCATAATGCGTTTGTTCCTCTGGCTACTATTATACATGCATGGATGTTTGCAACCAATCGTCTGGAGAGTATTGTTGCCTATGTGTTATTTCCTATAGTTGGGCTGCTCTTTCCCGCCCTATGCGAGCGGGACGATAGATCAATCCTCGATCTCCCAAGCAGGATTCCAGACGATTTCCCATAAATGGCCATCGGGGTCCTGGAAGTGTCCCGAGTACCCGCCCCAGAAAGCGTCATGCGCGGGATCCGTAATGACAGCCCCTGCATTCCGGGCTTGTTCCATAATTCTGTCCACTTCTTCCTTGCTGCCTACATTATGGCCGATGGTCATTTCCGTCGGGCTCGGCGATCCCAGAGGGACCTTCGCCTCATGGGCGAGATCACGGCGGTTCCAGATGGCCAGTTTGACACCGGCCTGCAAGTCGAAAAAGGCGACCGCCCCGTGTTCAAACTCTTTGCCTATGATCCCTTGGGTCGGCAGGCCCAGTCCATCCCGATAGAATTTTAATGATCTTTCCAAATCGTCCACGCCTAATGTGAGTACGGAAATTCGAGGCTTCATTATTCTCCTCCTGTGTCGATGTTTAATCTTTTCAGCAAATCATCGCATATTTAGGTCCATAATCATTGTACAAAACGGACAATCGATTTAAATACTTGGCCTGGAGCTAATCCGTAGTAATGTTTAAACTTGTTAATTACGGTCGGGATCGGCTCCCCTTCTCACGCGATGGCTTGGACGAGCTTATCCAGCGATTGATTCATGCCGGCAACGGCATTGTCTGACATGGGCCCAAGCACTGTCCAGCCGTATTCAAACGTGCGGGTAATGACAAGGGCTTGCTGACTCTCTTTTGGATTCATTCGGGTTTCTCCTTTTCAATTTGGTTATTTGCATGTTTCTTCATTTCTTCTTTTAATACTGCATCCAAGGTATCCAGTCTTCGGCTCCAGCGCTGTCTCATCCGCTTAGACCATTCCTCGAATTGGACCATTGCTTTAGTGTTGATTCGATAGATGCGCTGCTGTGCCCGCTTTTCCACCTCTACCAAATTCGCCCCGCGAAGAATTTTCAGATGTTGGGAAATCGCCTGCGGGCTGACTTTGAATTGATCGTAAATCTCGGATGCAGATAACCCGTCATGATCAGCGAGCATCTCCAGAATCCTGCGCCGGGTCGGGTCGGCAAGTGCAGAAAATATATCGACAGGCATCGTTAGTCGTTTTCCTCCCTTCCGGTTATTTCTGACTTCATATTAAATCTTTTCCTTAATAAAGTAAATGCTTAAATAAAATAAACAACAACATTTCTACGGCCAAACCGTCAATGCTGATACAGACGCGAAATTTGAAGCACTTGGCAGCGGAATTCATCAATAAACTCCGGCGGTGCCAGCACCCTTACATGAATCCCAAAGCTCAAAAGATGCTGTACGGCCTTCTCCCTCGAATAATAATAGGCCTTTATCAGCAAGGTTCCATCGGGATTCTCCGCAATATCGGCGGCTTCGAACTCTTCCCTGACCCTAGCCTTCGCCGCGGGGTTAAAGCATAGCATTACATCCACGCCATCCGGCGGCTTTATGTTGCGGTCCTTATCTATATCCTCAATGGTCAAGTTGCGGCGGACGAACCTTTCAGATAAGAGCTTCAAATTGTTCATGCGGGATAAACGAAAGACCCTGAGGGCCGAACGGATACGACAGAACCCCCATAAATACCAAGCGCTCCGCTTCAGGTACAATCCCATGGGCTCAACCGTTCGGGACGTCTCTGCTCCCCTACTATCCATGTAGTCAAATTTCACTGTATGCATCTCCCGGACAGCAAGCTGAAGAGACCTTATCTTCTCCTTGACATCCGCATTCGAAGAGTGCCGGAAATCGAGGCTGAATGAGGCAGAGGTTGTGAAATCCTCCGGGATCAAAGCCCCGATTCTTTCAAGCAGCTCGGTCAGCTCGGAGTTATCCGTTGCCGATTGAATGCCTCGCAACGAAGTATAGATCGCAACTAAATGTTCCAGCGTCAATACTTGTTTATCTATCCGGTAGCCCGGCATAATTTCATACCCTCCGTCCGGACCGGGATAGGAAGCAACAGGAATTCCAGCCTGATTAATCGCGTCGATATCCCGGTAGACAGTCCTTAAGGATACCTCGAACCTGTCCGCCAACTCGGCGGCAGTCACTCTTTTATTACTGAGCAGACACATTGTAATAGCAAGTAATCGATCCAGCTTCAAGCCAAATCCCCCCCTATCCCGATTATATCGGCAACAGACCAAAAGCACGAGCGGCCCCCCAGCCTTCCGCAACGCTCCAGACTCCCGGCGCGCGGTGTTTGGCGTCGCATGACGGTGGTCAACCACTTAGCCATCATCCCAGCAACGGCTGACACCCAAGTGTACTTCATCCATCTTGAGCATTCTTCATTTTCCTATATACATACCTGTTAACGATCCCTGAGCGTCAGATAGCTGCCTTGGCGTTCCTGCAAAAATAACCTGTCCGCCTTTATGACCGCCTTCCGGTCCAAGGTCGATCACCCAGTCCGCCTGTCTGATGATATCCAGGTTGTGTTCAATAACAATGACCGTACTGCCATTATCCACAAGTCGGTTTAGAATGGTCAACAAATGATCCACATCCGATAGATGAAGTCCCGTTGTCGGCTCGTCCATGACATAGATTTTTCCTTTCCTGTGCAATTCGCCCGCCAGCTTAATACGCTGGCATTCCCCTCCGGACAGCGTGCTTAACGGTTGGCCGAGTGTCAAATAATGCAAACCAACATCATCTATAGCCTGCAGCTGGCGTCGTATCTCTTCTTTATCAAAAAATTCAAGCGCCTCTCACGGTTCAAGGTGAGATAATCCAGCCCTATGTCGATCAGATGCTGCAGCCGCTCCGACAAAGCGGATACGAGCGGGGCCGCGATCAAATCTTTGATACGGTTTATCACTTTATGAAGCTCGCTTATCTCCATCGCAGAGCATTCCGCTATGTTAAGTCCGTTGATGGTGCAGCTTAAAGACGCCTGATTAAGACGGGCGCCCTTGCACTCCGGACACGCGACAAGGGTAATGAAGCGGTTCACCTTGCTTCGGGTACTCTCGGACAATTCGCTGCTGTCTCTTTGAATATACAGACGGTTGAATTTGTGGACGACTCCTTCATAATCAGACTGGATCGGTCCTCCCTTGGACGGAAGCTTTATTTTTTTGCCTTTGCCGTACAGCAGCAGCTCCCGCTCCTGCTCCGTATAGTCCGCAAGCTTCTTGTCATTATCGAATAAACCTGACAAGGTATATGTTTTTAAATACCACGACCCTACGGAAAACACGGGAAATAATATCGCTCCTTCATTTAATGACTTCGATGGATCAAAGAGTTTGCGAACATCGAGCTCCACCTTTTTGCCGAGGCCTTGACATCCCGGACACATGCCTGCCGGATCGTTAAAGGAGAAGACGTGGGAGTACCCGACGAATGGCTTGCCTACGCGCGAGTAAAGCAGGCGGAGCATCGAATAAATATCGGTAATAGTGCCCAATGTCGAACGAGAGTTGCCCCCCAGACGTCTCTGATCAATAACGATGGCGGTGGACAGATTTTCTATCGAATCCATATCAGGCCGGCTGTGTTTAGGCAGACGATTTCGGATAAACGCCGTGAATGTTTCATTTAACAGCCGCTGTGCTTCCGCACTTATCGTATCGAAAACGATCGATGATTTACCCGATCCCGACACTCAGGTAAAAACCGTTATTTTCCGTTTGGGGATTCGAAGCGATACATTTTTCAAGTTATTTTCCCTGGCTCCCCGTATGACAATGTACTCCTGCTGTGACATGGAACTCCCCCATTCGCTTTTTATCTAAAAGTATAAACCTACGACCCTGACATCCGTTTGTCAGGAATTTGCGGGACAAATTTTATTTTTGCAAAAATTATGCCCGTCCTTTGATGCCCATAAATAAAAGCCCCCTTACAATCACATGGAGAGAAGCTTCTCAATGAGAATGTCCAGGAGGCTTATAGCCGACCTGCCTATGATATTGTTTTAACCCTTGCCTGTCATCCAAGCTCTGGACCGAACATCGGTGATGACAGCAGGGCCGCCGCTATGAAAACAATCTGCAGCACAATACGGAAAGACAGCTTTGGCACAGGCTTGCCGTCGATCGTCAATTTTTCCCGGGCGGCATATACGTTGGCGGGAAACATGGCAAGAAGCAGCACGGTCAAGCACACAGATGCAGCAAACGAGAAAGCCGGCAGCAGCAGGCCGATAGCCCCTGCAATTTCCAGACAACCGGTCACGGTCACAATCCATTCTCTTTTTGGAAAAAAGGGCGGGACCATCCGTATCAGATCAGGACGCCTCTTGCCCCAATGGGCGGAGGCGGCAAGCAGCAGCATGACCACTACAGCCGCCCGCAGGGAAGAATGCCAACCGTCGAAATAAGGCCAGCCAAGCAAGCCGATGCCCCGAAAGAGCACAAAGGATGAAAGCAGAGCGATAAACGGAGCCATTGTTATCCCTCCCCGGATTTAGAAGCTTTTTGCAATCATCAGATAAAGAATAACAACCGGCAGCAGAGTGGCGATGGTGCCGAAGACAGCCCACCAACGGGAAGCTCGGGCGTACTCCTCCGTGATGTACCCGCGATCCACACATGCGGCGCTATAACGGATCATGGCCCGCTGCAGGGGAAGGAGCACCGCCAGCCAGACTACGCCGGTAACCGCAAACAAGATCAACGACGCCATTAGCCAATTAAATCCCTGAGCGAGCATTTCCGTCTGAACAGCCATAACAATCCCCGATAGAATGATCAGGACGAGTCCCGGCAGAGTGAACACAAAATCGGCAAGCATGACGTTTTTGACCGCAGAGTGAATGACGACCGGATTTTTGTGCAGGTCCGCGCGAATTTTCCAGAACGCCGCCGTAACGATATTTCCGACAAATAATACGACACCGGCCAAATGCAGTAACAGCCATAAATGCATAGCGCATTTTCCTTTCTATGAAGCTATTATTTTTTCAACAGATGGGCCATGAACGCCGATAAATCCCCGGCAGCGAATGAAACGGGGAGCGCTGGCAGCGAAGCCCGAACGCGCAGACCGAAAGCGAGCAGAACGAACAATTCCGCCGTCTTGTCCGGATCGACCGACTCCTGTATCACACCGTGCTGTTGGCCGATCATAATCCATTGTTTGGACAGATGCACCGATCTCTCATAGAAGCTCCGGAGCACTTCCGCGACGGCGGGTTCATCCTCCCTGCCCAGCAAATACACGAGAACCTTATTGGTTACCTCCTCTGCATCCTCCAAGCCGGCCAGATTGTTCGAGATGATTTGCATCGGTCCGTCGAACGTTCTTCCGCCCTTCTCAACTTCGCTCATAAAATGTTCGTGGATCTCCTCCAGCCGTTCCTGCAGCACCCAGGCAAAAATTTCATCCTTGCTCTTCACATAATGGAAGATGGCCCCCTTGGACAACTGCGATTGATCCATAATATCCTTCATCGTTATAGCGTGGCAGCTTTTCTCCCTAAGCAATTGTTTTGTCGCATCCAGTAATTGCCGGATGGTTTGTTTCCTGCGATCCTCATTCTTCATAATCATTCCTCCAGACATTTTACATACTCCAATTATAAAAACCGACCGTCGGTTTGTAAATAGGTATGGCAAATATTTTTCAACAAAATAGCCCATGGGCAAAATAAGGTCTCTCATGTCCGCAACATTTGTCCAATATGCCGGGCGGGCTTATTTTTTGCTTGCATATCATTTTTTATTTTGCTATGATGACTGACGAACGTTCGTTAATTGAGGTGATAGGGTTGAAAAGCAATGAAATTAAAGAAGCCGCGTTAAAATATTTCACCATCCATGGCTATGAAGGAGCCTCCCTGTCTCAAATCGCTGAAGAAGTCGGCATGAAGAAGCAATCCATTTACGCCCATTTCAAAGGGAAGGATGATCTTTTCCTGCAGGTTTTACGTGATGCGAAAGAGACGGAGCTGTCTTCCAAGTTAGAATATTTTCGTAATATGGATTCCCGCCATCCTGAACAGAATTTATATGGTTTTCTGCAGCTGGTCATAGATCTTTTCCAAAAAAATGAGCAGTTAACGTTTTGGCTGCGGATGTCCTTCTTCCCGCCGGCTCATCTGGCTCAAGCTATCGAGAAGGAAGTGATTGATCTCGAGGAGAAGGTACAGGCGGTACTGGAGAGCAAATTCCGGGATTGGATCGATGCCGATGCCATTGTCGGAGAGGCAGCGAAAACACCGACCCTCGCCTTCTTGGGAGTCGTCGATTCCATAATGATTGAGTTAGTATACGGCAATGATAAGAGAAGGCTGAAAGAAAAGCTGGAAGCCTCCTGGACGGTATTCTGGAGAGGAATTTCGCATCATTGATACTTAGAGAAAGAAAGTGTTGATCCATGAAAAAAACAATAAAAGAACAAAAAATGGTATTAGTCATACTTCTGAGCAATATATTCATAGCATTTCTGGGCATCGGCCTCGTCATCCCCGTCATGCCGTCTTTTATGAATATCATGCATTTGTCGGGAAAGACGATGGGCTATCTTGTAGCGATCTTCGCGGTGGCACAGCTTCTGACATCTCCGTTCGCAGGACGATGGGTTGACCGTTATGGCAGGAAGAAAATCATCACCATCGGCCTGCTCCTTTTCAGCGTTTCGGAACTTATCTTCGGTTTGGCTACGGAGGTATTGTGGCTTTACCTGTCCAGGATTTTGGGAGGAATCAGCGCCGCCTTTATTATGCCCGGGGTTACTGCATACGTGGCAGACATTACGTCTCTCGAGGAGAGACCCAAAGCGATGGGTTACGTTTCCGCGGCGATCAGCACCGGCTTTATTATAGGGCCGGGCGTCGGTGGCTTTATCGCCGAATATGGCGTTCGCATGCCTTTCTTCTTTGCGGCGGCGATTGCCTTCATAGCCTGTATCTCATCTATTTTTATCCTAAAGGAGCAGCTTACCAAGGAACAGCTTAAGGAAATCTCTGCGGCTGCAAAGCATACTAGCTTTATTACAGATTTAAGAAAATCGCTTAATCCGCTTTACATTATTGCCTTTATCATCGTGTTTGTTCTTGCTTTCGGATTATCGGCCTATGAAACGGTTTTTAGCCTCTTTTCCGATCATAAATTCGGCTTTACGCCCAAGGACATAGCCACCATTATTACGATAAGCTCCATCTTCGGCGTTGTTGTGCAAATCTTCATGTTTGGAAAAATGGTCGATATTCTCGGTGAGAAGAAGCTGATCCAATTATGTTTGATTTCTGGCGCCATAATGGCGGTCGTATCTACCGTAATCTCGAACTTTTGGGTCGTGCTGGCCGTAACCTGCTTCATCTTCCTCGCCTTTGACCTGCTTCGTCCGGCATTGACAACCTCCCTATCCAGGTCTGCCGGCAAAGAGCAAGGATTTGTGGCGGGAATGAACTCCACCTATACGAGCCTGGGTAATATCGTCGGGCCTGCGGTCGCTGGAATATTATTTGACTTAAACATCCATTATCCTTATCTTTTCGCTGCTGTCATTATGGCCATCGGACTCGGGATTACAATGATGTGGAAGGAGAATCCGATGGGAGAAAGCTTGCAGGAATAATCGGAAGAGCCTTGGGCGCCGAAGGAACCAACCCGGTTCCTTCGGCGCTTTTCCGCTTTTGCGAAGGCCCGGACCCTGTTTGACTACACCGGAAAGCAGCGCCCTCACGGAGGCTTCATCGGCTATTTATAAGTCTGGTCTTGACCGAAATGTTAAAAAGGGGTAAAAAGAAGGGAGTGAAGAAAGTTTTCCCAGAAAAAGGAGCATGTAGGAGAAGAATGAAGGTCGCCCACATTCTCGGTTTGCTTCATATCGAACCGGTTGGGCATTTTCAGGTCTTACGCACAAGGTACAAGGTACCCTGTGACGAACAGACGGCCTTTCTGACCCTCATGACAATCTATGAACCTTAATTTATTGAAAGAAACGACGACCGGCAACGGGCAGCGGCCGGTTACGATCATTGCTATTGTTACCGCACTCTGTCTGCTCGGAGATTCCATGCTGTACATCGTACTGCCTATTTACTGGAAAGAAGCCGGCCTCAGTGCATTATGGGAGGTCGGCGTTCTCCTGTCGGTGAACCGTTTTATCCGCCTGCCATCGACGCCGCTAATCGGTCTGCTTTACAGAAAAATGCCTCTACGCATCGGACTATTCCT
This sequence comes from Paenibacillus sp. SAFN-117, assembly GCF_051966115.1. Classification (NCBI taxonomy): domain Bacteria; kingdom Bacillati; phylum Bacillota; class Bacilli; order Caryophanales; family Paenibacillaceae; genus Paenibacillus; species Paenibacillus sp. SAFN-117. Next base: position 10,339 of record NZ_JBQCLK010000015.1, on the reverse strand, counting down.
TGCCGTGCTGCTGGCTGCTGCAACGACAGTCGGTTACGGACTTTTCGATGGATTTGCCATATGGCTCATTCTCCGAGGCCTGTGGGGGATAGCCTGGTCTTTCCTGCGTATGGGCGGCTATTTAACCGTTATCCGTTACTCCGACGATTCGAATCGGGGGCGATTGATGGGACGCTTTAACGGAATATCCCGGCTCGGAAGCCTCGTTGGCATGCTGGCCGGCGGCATTCTCGTTCCATTGTGCGGCATGGATGCCGTCTCCATCGTATTCGGCTTGTTCATGCTGGCAGGTCTTCCCTATGTCGCCCTCTACATTACCGGCGGTAAAGCAAATGATACCGAAGCTTCGCAGATGCAGAAGGAAGACCGGAGCATAAGCAGAAGGATTTGGACCAAGCCAGTTATCATAATCATCGCTACCGGCCTGCTGCTTTATCTTATCCAGACAGTCATGGTCGCCACTTTAAGTCTGTTGATCGAAACCAACTATACTCAGCCAATGATGCTGATCGGCATAGTCATGACGAGCACGATGCTGGCAGGCATACTCCAGGCGGCCCGCTGGGCGTGGGAGCCGTTCCTCGCCGCCTGGGTCGGCAGGCGCTCGGACGGCCCGAAGGGTCGGCTGCCCCTCTTCTGCCTGGCGCTGGTCGTCTCGGCGGCCGGATACGCCTTGGTGCCTTGGAACCTTCCGCTGTACGCTTGGTGCGCGATTATCTTGTTCATCATGGCGGCCAGCACAGCCGTCTCCACTTTATTGGACGCCTTGGCGTCGGATGTCGCCCGGCTCTCTTCCGTCGTAGCGGTCATGACCGCTTACTCGGTGGCTACCGATCTAGGCTCCGCGCTGGGCCCGATGTTGACATACTTGTTGGTCGGCCTGCCTAACGGAATGTTGTATCTTTATCTGGGAAGCGCGATCGTTCTTCTCCTTATCGCCTTATGGCACCGGCCATCCGCGAAGCCGACCACGGACGCTGTCCGGCAAGACCGGGGCGTCCAGCCCTGAAGCGCGGCTAACGGCCTCGATTGGACTATGCCGCTTCTATCTGAATAGTATCGTGCCCAAGCCGAGCTATCATTGTGAAAATTTAATCGTTGGAACTTGCCTCCAATACTGTCGGATCCCCTCCTCTCGGACGATGATTCCCAGCTTGGCAAGTTCCTTTTTCAACTCTATAATTTCCTCATTATCTTTCTCCTATTTATTTTCTCCCGTGCAATCTCATATCCCGACTTCCCAAAGACGACCAAATGCTTGCCGTCCCCGCCCTTTAAAGGTTACCCCGGGTTTAGCAAAAAAAGATGATAATCATTCATTATAACGATTTGTTAAATTGTCCGCATCGTATTTGGGGTGCTAGAATAAATGCAAAAATGACTGGAGTGATAAAGGATGGAAAATTATCAAATAACCGCTGCGCTGAACACCGCCATTCTTATGAGGAAGGGACAAGATTTTTAATAAAGACTGAAGTTTGGAGGTATCTTTTATAAATAATCTCGGGAAGTTTTTAAGCTACTACAAACCGTATAGAAAGGTATTGTTTGCGGATTTGTTCTTTGCCTCGCTGGCTTCGATTACCGTGCTTGCCTATCCCTTGCTGATTAATCAAATAACAACCAAAGCCATAAGCGATGAGGGAATCGCTACAGAGTTGGTTATTAAAATGGCCGGGATCTTTTTGTTATTGATGATAGTGGAGTATGCCAGTAACTTCTATACCGACTATTTCGGGCATGTGATGGGGGCCAGGATGGAGTCCGACATGCGAAGCGATTTGTTTCAGCATGTTCAGAAGCTTTCGTTTAATTATCACGACAACACTAGAACAGGACAACTCATGTCACGTATAACGACAGACTTATTCGATATATCGGAGCTTGCACACCATGGGCCGGAAGATACGGTTATTTCTCTAGTGAGAATTGCAGGATCGTTCTGTATTTTGCTAAGCATTAACTGGCCGCTCACTTTAACCATTTTCCTCATTTTACCTATAATGCTTATTTTTGCATATCACTACAGCGTCAAGATGAAACACGCTCTCAAAAAGAACAAGGAACGGATAGCGGACATCAACTCTCAAATCGAGGACAGCCTGGCCGGAATCCGAGTGGTCCAAGCCTTCGCCAACGAAGAAATCGAAATGGATAAATTCAGAAGCAGCAGCAGCCGTTTTTTGGAAAGCAGGAAAAACACTTATTGGGTAGAGGCCCTGTTCTTTAATGGCTTGACCGGGTTCACTGCCTTCATTAATATTTCCGTTGTGATTGTGGGCGCCGTTCTTATCAGTTATCATCAGCTGCTTGTGACCGAACTGCTTACCTTCTTGCTATACATCAACACCCTGATCGATCCGGTGAAGAGATTAGTGAACTTTACCCAAAATCTTCAGAATGGGGTCGCCGGATTTGAACGTTTTATGGAGATTCTGAACATTGAACCGGATATTGCAGATGCCCCGGATGCGCTCGTGTCAAGCCGTGTAAAAGGAAAAGTGGAATTTATCAACGTGGGCTTTCAGTATGCCGTCGGTTCGCATTATGTGCTCAGCCGTATAAACCTGAAGGTAAATCCCGGTGAATATGTTGCGCTTGTAGGTTCATCCGGAGTTGGCAAAACGACCCTTTGCAGTTTAATTCCGCGTTTCTACGAAACCAGCGAAGGGACGATTGAAATTGACGGCACGGATATAAAAAAGATCAAGCTGAAGTCTTTACGTGACCAGATCGGGATCGTACAGCAGGATGTGTATTTGTTCTCTGGCACTATTAAAGAGAATATATTATACGGGAAGCCCGGAGCTACGGATGAGGATGTGATAGAGGCTGCCAAGCATGCAAATGCCCATAAGTTTATTATGGAGCTTCCGGATGGTTACGATACCTATATCGGGCAGCGCGGGATCAAGCTTTCCGGTGGTCAGAAACAGCGCATCAGCATCGCTCGTGTATTTTTGAAAAATCCTCCTATCCTTATATTCGATGAAGCCACCTCCGCCCTGGACAATGAGAGCGAGAGAGTCGTTCAGGAAAGCTTTGACAAGCTGGCCAAGAACCGCACGACCTTCGTCATCGCACACAGGCTGTCCACTATCCGAAGCGCGGACAGGATTATTGTCCTCTCGGGACAAGGGATTGCGGAAGAAGGCACGCATGTCAAGCTTCTGGAAAGCAACGGGATCTATGCCAAGTTCTACAGAATGCAGTATGATCAAGCGAACGTACCTTGAATCTCCTTGATCGGTTAAGAGCGGCTCGCAAACCGTGGGCTGCTTTTTACCGTTTCCTCTCGTATCGGTCCTAGTTGTGAACATTTACTGAAAATGCCTAGTAATCCCCCTCTGGTTACATATTTATTATTTTTCCCTTGAATCACACGTAACGTGTTGTTTTATACTTGGGATAACTCAAAGAAAGGGGTGCGTCAATGTACTCGATCGGGCAGTTGTCCAAGAAAACAGGTGTCACGGTCAGAACGCTGGATTATTATGATGAGGTTGGTTTGGTCGTCCCATCTTCCGCTACGGATGGGGGGCACCGTTTGTACAGCGAGAACGATGTTTTGCGGTTGGAACAAGTGTTGGCTCTTAAATATATGGGCTTTTCCCTGCAGCAGATTAAAAAGATTTTAAAAGAGTCTACCGTATCCTGGCAGCAATCGATAGATCAGCAATTAGCCATGGTCAAGCAGCAGCAGATACGATTACAGGCTCTTGAAAAAGCTTTGGAAGGCGTGCTGTACTCCATTGAATTTGAGGGGGAAGTGAATTGGTCCATAATTTTTGAAATGATCCGCCTGTTTCAGCATGACCCGGAATGCGCCTTCCGTATGTTTGAAAAGCATTTTAATAACGAAGAGGCCAAAGAGATTGTTCGCTTGAATGTCCGATTGGGCAAAGAAGATCTGCGCAAATGGCATGATATTATTCTTGAGATTCAAGCTCATCTCGATGAGGACCCCGGCTCGGATATATCCCAATCCTTGGCTAATCGGTGGTTGGAGCAGGTCCGGAGCATGTTTGGAACGGATGAGTCGCGCCTGGATAAAATGTGGGAGGTTGTGAAGGACCAGCAGGATGGCATCGCTTTTTATCCAATGAATGCGGAGGTCGTTCAATTTCTCGAACGTGCGGCTGCGATTATGCATGAGAGACAAACAAGCGGTGGGTTAGATTCGCTTTCCAAATAAACTTTTATTATCTGGAAACATATAACTTAGCATTCGGAGGTGCAGGATGATCCTGGATGTGAACGGGATGACGAAGGTGTTTCCCGGTCCTGACAAAACCAAGATAAAGGCGAACGACCGGCTAACCTTTCATATTAAGGAAGGGGAAATATTCGGACTGTTAGGTCATAACGGGGCGGGAAAGACGACGATCGTCAATCAAATTATAGGTTTATTGACTCCTGATGAAGGTGAAGTTACTTTATTGGGAAAATCCGTTCAAGAATCGCCTACTCGGGCAAGATCGCTTTGTTCCGTACAGCCTCAATCTCAGGTTCCCTTGGGATTTCTTACTCCGGCGCAGGCGGTTACGCTGATGGGTAAAATGCGGGCCGGAAAAAGGTTTGATCCGAAGCGGATGGAAATGCTCTTTGAAAGCTTGGATATGGGTGAGTGGATAAACAAAGAAGGACAAAAGCTGTCAGGCGGCGTTCGCAGGTTAACGGCTTTTTGTATGGCGGTTATTTCCCCGGGAAAGCTGGTCATACTGGATGAACCGACCAATGATGTGGATCCCGTTCGCAGGCGCTATCTTTGGCAAGTGATCCGGGAATTAACCAATGATGGAACCTCCGTCATATTGGTGACCCATAATGTCGTTGAAGCGGAAAAAGCGGTTGACCGAATAGCTATATTGGATAAAGGAAAGTTCCTTGTACAAGGGACACCCTCTGAAATAAAGAGCAGCATAAGTAATCTAATGCGCATGGAGATCACTCTAAACAGGGAGTTTACGGATTCCGAACTGCCGAATTGGGTGCATCTGTCGCATCGTAAAGGCAGCCAGCTGCTATTTTCCATTCATCCGAATTCCGCGCCGCTGGCGATTAATTGGGCAGGCGAACAGGTTGATAAAGGACTTGTTGCGGACTACTCCTTGTCCCCTACAACGATTGAAGATGTTTATATCGAATTAACTTCAAGAAAGGGGCAGGTCCAATGAACCAGATATTTAATCAGTATAAATACGTTTTCCAAATGCAATTTCTTAGAAATTCCGGTTATTTGATTTTCTTCGCTTTGATTCAGATCCTGCTGGCTATAGGGATTGTGATCGGTTTTACATATTTAATCCCAAACCCGGATCCGGACAGTATCCTTTTTCTGGCAACCGGTGCGCCTACTCTCATTCTGATCGTAACGGGCCTGGTTATTCTCCCCCAACAAGTTGGCACTGCCAAATCAGACGGTTATATGGAATTTATACGGACGTGGCCTATCCATCGTGCAGTCATTCTCGGAGCAGATACGACGTTATGGTTATGTATCACCGTTCCGGCTATCGCTGTTTCTTCAGCCGTTGCCCACTTCATGTTTCAACCCGGGTATGACGTGTCGTGGACCGTTATTCCGGCGCTGCTAATGATTGCATTAACGTCCATTGGCGTGGGATACGGACTTTCCTACTTGCTGTCTCCGGAAGCTTCTCTATCGGTTTCCCAAGTCATCGTGTTTGGCGCTCTCATGTTCTCGCCCGTCAATTTCCCGATGGAGCGATTGCCGGAATGGCTTCAGGCCCTTCATCAAGTTTTGCCCATATACTCCATGGCCGAAGTGATGCGCTCCTCTTTGGCGGCATCCACTTTCACGGCAAGTACAGGAAATTACATCAATTTACTCCTGTGGTGCGTGGCGGGTTATGGAGGCGCTATTTATATTTTAAATAAGAAGTAAGGACGACATGTTCTCCTAGCGATAGAATTCTTTATCACATTCCCCTACTGCTTCAGACAACCTGCTGTCCGGCACAATACATGCCTTTCTCAACTAATAGCCCCTGCCCTGTTCTTAGCACTCCATCTTATTTCTTCAATGACTAACCCAACTTTGCCGATTTACTCCCAAGATCGGCCAATACTTTCCGTACCAATCTGTCCCCAGCCTCAGCACGGGCAATGAATTTCCTCTTCTAGATATTGATCGGAATGAATGTCTTTTTCGTATAGACGTTGCCAAAATCTTGCTTTAGAGTTACACTTGAGATAATCGGGTCGTGAAGCACACGCCGCTTCGATACTTATGTATCGGGGCGGTTTTTTATTGTTATAATCTCGAAAAAGGTGGTGGGCATGATGCCGGCATTCGAGCAGAAATATGAGGAATGGCTGGAATCGAACATTGTGCAGGAGACAAATCCGAGAAGGCGCGAATTACTTGAGAAGGGGCTGGGGCACGGAACTACGGAATTTCTGCGTTCCGTTTGGTTTCCCGCTGTTCAACATTTCGATCATTTGTATCCCGAATGGGAGGTGCGTGATTTTCATGACGGATACCGCTACGTCGATCTAGCTTATATGCCCGGGGGAATGAAAGGCGGGATTGAAATTCAGGGATACGGGCCTCACGCCAGGGATCTTGATGTCAAGCGTTTCAAGGACCTGTGCTGGCGGCATTGCCTGCTGGCCCTCGACAATTGGATTTTCTTGCCTATCGCTTATCTTTCTATTAAGGATGAGCCTCGTCGCTGCCAGCAGCTTGTTCTTTCCTTCATTGGCAAATTCATGGCAACGGATGTACCGTCCGAGTTGGCTTGCCTTGAGGCGGAAGCCGTTCGCTTTGCCCGGCGCCAGATGCGGCCGTTCACACCTATGGAATTGGCGGCTCACCTGCGAATATCTGACCAATACGCCAGACGGATTCTGCATAAGCTCGTGGAACTGAAGCATTTGGAAGTGACGAGCGGGAATAAGCGATATCGCAAATATTGCTTATGAAACATACAACCGTTATTCGGGCAAAATGGAGCTTCTACATTTTCTAACGAAACCAGAAATCGCTATTCGTCAAAATAAAAGGTATTGAAGCCTTCTTTCGTCCTGATAACGATTCTGAGTTTCGTTATTTTGGAAATGGCATTAATTTTGCGGCAGTAGCGGTTCTCAGTTTCGTTAGCGACATTCAATAAATAAAATGGAGAGCCACCCGAGCGGCAGCCCGGATGGCTCGACTGATACTAGAGTCAAAGATTGGAATGCGAGTGGAATCACATGATCATGCGGATCAAAAAATTGAAGATGATTATCTTCTATTAAGAAGTCTATCAACTTTTCTTTCAATATTTCTGACTTCCCGTTTGATTTCTCTTAAACCGAATCTGGGGTTATCCAACTTTCTTTCGATTCTTCTGACTTCACGGCGGATTTCTCTTAAAATCATCTCTCTCACCTCCATCAGGTTGATAGTTAATCATATTCATAGAGATAGAGAAAGTAGTATGCGAATGAATTGCTTAATACGCTGAATTTTTCAATGTATTATTCTTACTTCCAGACGCTTGTTGTTTTTGCCTTTGCTCTTCACGTCGGTGATCTCCATTCGGCCGATCTCTCCGGTCCGCTGCACATGGGTTCCTCCACAGGCCTGTTCATCAACAGAATCGATAGAGACCAGGCGGACATGAGTAACGGAAGGCGGCAGCAGACTGACCATGGTCTTAATCAAGCCGGCGATATTCTCCGCCTCTTCCCTGCTTACCGTACGGTACGAAATCGGATGGTCCTCTTCGATCAGACGATTGGTTTCACTGACAATGTCGGCCAGCTGCTCCGGCGTCAGATCATGAAACTGGTTAAAGTCTATGCGGGCCCGGTCGGGATAAATCTGATTGCCGCTGCATAACGCTTCGAACTTCTGATAGACCACCGAACCGAGCACATGCAGCAGCGTATGGTGCCGCATCAGTCCATACCGGCGCTCCCAGTCGATTCGGGCAAGCGCGAGGCCTTTGTCCAGCTTCCCGGCCTCTTTCACATAGTGGACGATTTGTCCCTTCTCCCGCTTCACCTGGTAAACCTCGAAGGCTTGCTCCCCTTGCACCAGCACGCCTGTGTCATGCTCCTGCCCGCCGCCTGTCGGATAGAACACGGTTCGGTCCAGAATAACTTTGTCCTCTTCGATGTCTACTATCTCCACCTCGCATTCCTTGAGATAGCTGTCCGCCAAAAATAATTCCTTCAAAGCTCATCTTCCTCCCTATAGAAGTTATTTCACTAACTACTTCAAATAAACGGAAGAAAAACGGTTCGACACGAAGTGAACCGTTCATGTGGGATATCCCTCCGAGGAGAGCATCCTACTTACGTAGTTATATTTCTACCTACTATAATTCAGGATTTTGAATATGTCAATATTTCCATTCTTGACGTAGTGCTTTTCCTCGGGCGGCACAGTCTCACCCCGGGTTCACCATCCGCTTCGGACAGTGAATCCGGGTAGATAAGCGATTTGGCAATTTGCGACACCTCGCACCCTATAGCTTCTGCCGCTTCTTGGGCCGTTCGGGTGCTATCCGGCAGTTCCATAACCTGATTGTGATACCCCATTTCAGACAACAGGTTCTGTACTCGCCTCGCGCTTTCTTTTAACAGATTCATTCCTACGCTCCTCTTCTCTACAAAATAGAAATTAGCTTTGCGGGTTAGGGCTGTCACTGCCTGCATCCAGCAATGCGGCATTGATGCCGTTCAGGAAAGCTACTGCGCTGGCCTTGATGATATCCGTGTCCATGGCGCGTCCGGAGTAGATTTTGCCTTGGTACTCGATACGGATATTGACCCGGCCGACCGCTTCTTTGCCCCGGGACAGGCTGTTTATTTTGTAATCCTTCAATTGGACCTCCAGCCCCGTCAATGTTTTCAACACACTGTAGAGGGCATCGATCGGACCGTCGCCAACCGCGCTGCCTTTGAACGTCTCGGAGCCCTTCTTCAATTTGGCCGTAGCGGTAGGATACAGATCGTTCGTTACTACTTGAAAGGATTCCAGTTCGTACAGATGGCTGCTGTTTTCATTCAAGGTGCGGTGACTGGTCACCAGGTAAAACACATCGTGGTCGTAAACTTCTTTCTTGGCATCGGCCAAAGTAAGAAATTTGGCGAACAGCGCTTCGAAATCTTCGGCATCGCCCGGATCGAAGCCTATCTTCTCAACTGCGTTCTTGAAGGCATGCCTTCCGGAACGGGCCGTCAGGATCAGCTCCATGCTTTCCGCCCCGACCTCCTCGGGCGACATGATCTCATAGACCTGACGGTCTTTCAGCAGTCCGTCCTGATGTATGCCGGAAGAATGGGCAAAAGCGTTCTCGCCGGTAATCGCTTTGTTCACCTGCACATCAAGTCCCGTCAAATGGGTCAGCAATCTGGAAGTTCTGAGCAGCTCTGTCGTCTTGATCCGGGTGGAGCAGTGATAATGGTTTTCCCTCACTTTGAGCCCCATCACAACCTCTTCCAGCGATGTATTGCCTGCCCGTTCTCCCAAACCGTTGATGGTGCACTCGACTTTATCGGCTCCGTTATGGATCGCACTGAGTGTATTGGCCGTCGCCAGCCCCAGGTCGTTATGGCAGTGAACGCTAAGGATTACGTTTTCGTTCAAATTTTTTAAACGCTCGTTAATGCGCCGGATCAGATCGCCGAATTCCTCCGGAACGGCATAGCCCACCGTATCGGGCACGTTGATGATGGTGGCCCCCGCTTTGACTACGGCCTCGATCGTCTGCCACAAGTATTCGAAGTCCGATCGCGACGCGTCTTCCGTGGAGTACTGCACTTCAGGAAGCAAAGTTTTGGCGTACTTGACCGCATCTACTCCCATCTGCAGAACGGCTTCCTTGGAACGGTTAAATTTTTTGTCGACATGGATGTTTGAGGTACCCAGCACGATATGAATGAACGGATTTTGCGCAAGCTTGATGCTCTCATATACGGCATCGATATCGCTCTTAACCGCCCGCGCAAGAGCGGTAATCGATACGAATCTCCTACGGTGCGGACAATTTCCCGGACCGCGTTGAAATCTCCGGCGGAAGAAGCCGGGAATCCCGCTTCGATGATATCTACATTAAGCCGCTTCAATTGCTGAGCGAACTCAACTTTTTGATTGACGTTCAGCTTGGCGCCCGGCACTTGTTCGCCGTCACGCAATGTGGTGTCCAGCACGATGATATTTCGGTTCATCTCTGTTTCCTCCCTAAACCTTTTTGGATATCTATATGTCAAGCGGGGTTGATTAAACCCGGACTTTAATCAACACTGGACAGTGAAAAGTTCTTGTCGAAAAATTCATGGGAATAAAGGTTAAAGGTGCATACAGGAAAAGTAACCCAAT
>NZ_JBQCLK010000014.1:114977-132664 GCF_051966115.1 Paenibacillus sp. SAFN-117 | reverse complement strand
CAAGTCCAGCAATGGATGAGCACCTTACCCAGTTATATCAAGGGTTTGTTTGCCAATCTAAGCTGCGAAAGTTGAGTTACTAATTTGTACCCTGATTATATTTTTCATGGATTGTCTTTTTTAGTTCCTCTAACTTGTCGGCACTAATATCTTTCAATTCCTTGACTACTTCGTCTTGACCATCACGTATAATAACGCGAATTTCGTCACGTAGACTGCGTAAATAACTCATTTGCTCACGTGTAATAATTCCTTCATTTCTAAACAAATTTGCTAATCTCGCAATGTTATTCGATTGTTTAGTTTCCTTAGTTCCCCACTCTACTTTAATACTCAAAATGTCAAAGTTATTATCAAGTCTTATAGCATCTACAGTTATGTCCATAACGGATGATAAAGGAATTCCGAAAGCGCCTGCGGCCTATGAACAGTCTGACGAACATCGAAGCCGCAGAAAAGATTATCTACTTGGACGCGCTTGAATATAACGAAAGGTGGGGACATCGCGTCATTCGTGGTTTCGGTGATCCATTAGTGAAACAAAGGCTGCAAGATCTGTTTGAGGAACGTTATCCGGATGATGGCCCGGAAGTAGAATAAAAAACCGCTTCCCGCGCCTTCGCTTGGGCTACGTCCTCCACCGAGCTTAAACATAAAAAATATTTCTTATCCATCGTCCCGATGGATAACCCTACCAGCTTACACAAACTTCTTGACGCTACCTTCAAAAGCCGCCCCCATTGCGTGATCTGCCTAAAAGCAGAGCTGTGGCTGGACGGAAGTATCATTATCCCCCGCATGGGTCATCGCCTTAAATGGAACCACCATTTATTATTGCATGGACAAAAATCGCTCTCACCCTGCTACTTCAAACATAGATCGAAAAAAAAACAGAATGGTCATGGCGCACCTGCAATTTGGCTTTCCTAGACATGCGGGGAACGTACTGGAATGGATGGTATTTGATTTTCAAGGTACAGAAAAACAGCAGGGGACATGCCCCTCTATCATCCGTTTCATTTTGAAGTCAAAATCGGACCTTTCTATGAAAAATAATGATAGAAAGCTCTCTGTACAGTGGAAATCTTTGGCATAATAAGCTATAATAATGGCGAGGTATGGAAGAAATGGTCCCAACAAGAGAGGTTCTGAGCTTTGTCAGAAAGCTCAAAAAAATGATGAATCAATTTGAGGGAAAATAATGTGAGTATTTCGAGATCATCATCCACATGCGCCGAGAGTTTAATCTCGGTTACAGAAAAGATGGGATGTATCTGTTGCCGAAAAAAATTAAAAATGGCCACTTAATGCTGTCGCGATTACATCTCGGTCAATAACCAGCTTTACATGTAAGGAAACTGAACAAAGTGAAGAAAATCCCGTTGAGGGTGGAAGCTAGTGAACTGGTGGATCCCGAAGAATAATTCAAGAGAGTTCAGAAGAAGCAGGAAGCTTTTCAAGAAAGGCTCTACTGCTTTTTGATCTTATGTAAATATCTGTGGAATTAATTCTCTCCGATTATACTTTGATTTTATGGAAATTCATTGATTTTTTTGCTTAGTTTGCAAATTCGATATGTTGTTTTCCAGTCCGGTATTACTTCACTTTAAAGCTATATCCTGACCTGAGTTATTTAACTATAATTGTGACTTTGTAAGTTACGAACATGATTGGTATGGGAGGAGACTCGAATTTGGCGGGTCGCTTTCTTTTATTTGTTAAGAGCTTAATGCGCTGCAGGTTGTTCAGATTACTCATTATATATATAGGTGCTGGTCATTGTCTACCGCTCGACCCTGCATGCAATGAATGAATAAGCTGCACTTGTTCTGCCCTCCTACTGCCAAAAACATCTCCAGTATGGTAGATGGAATGAAATCGAATTAAGGCGTGCTCTGCATTTTCGAAATCGCGTAAAACTGACATGTATAAACTCCATTTCGTTGGTTTTCTGGAAAAGCCTTGTCTTATCTTGTGCTTATATTGCGACAGTTATGTTGAGAGTTATCCTTAAGGGGCAAACTATATAGCCTGTGAATTAGTATCCAGGTATGGTTTCATCTGAACTAAGTACCTTTCTCAAAGACCGGAAAAGCTTCTTCTTTGGAAACATGAATCATTTCTTGAGGGAATGTTTTTTAAAGTACTTTTCTACTCTGAGATGGATATCTTTTTGATACCATTCCGAAAGTCCATAGGCTTTGAACAACTGGTGCATGCCGAGTCGTTCAGAGTGTTTCCCCATCGAACCATCCCCGATATTAAGTGTATCTATCCATATCCGATCTACGATACCTTCCAGTAACTTTGGGAAATCCGGAGTGAACGGCAGTACAGGTGAAATTGACGCTTGTGTAGTTATCCCTACCTCATGTACTTCTCTTAATGCTTGAATTCGCAGCTTAATTCCCGGTGCAACCGGAGCAAAAAGCCGCTTTATATCTTCCCGATCGGTTTCAATTGTCATTGACAAAATGTGCTTCAAAGATAGGAGTAAGCACTTGGAGAAGAGCCTGTTGGATAAAGCGATCTACCACAGTCGAAATGCCAAATAATCTGACAACGCCGTCGGGTTTCGGGATTTCGACCCTTCGGACTGGTGCCGTTTGATAGGCCCCTTCTAATAATTGTTGTCGTATAAGCGGCCAGTACTCATGGGACTCGGAGTTTGCCGGACGACGCTTAACCATCACTTCAAGGTCCTCTGGGCTTCACCCGTACTTCCCTGAAGGAGTTCCATAGGAATTCTGCTTCAACGCGTCGTTCTCGAAAACGTCTGATCCATCCCTGAGTTGACGTTTGGCCCTTCCCTTTTTCAGGCGTCCCTTACTCACGCACTATGACCTCTGCTGACTCCTGCACGCTCAGCAAAACCTTACGGCCTTGGTTACCATCCTCAGATGGCGTGCCATGCAGGCCTCCCCGGATAAGGATGCGTACTTTCATCCATGCACCTGTCCAATATACTCATACAGCCCTTGGCGGCTTAGGACTTCGCCTTGTTTCGCAGACTCGTCCGACTGTACTAGCCTCACATTGGATTCGTGTATCTCAGGTCGAGTGTTTGCCTCCAGCTTCCTTCAGATTCCACCTCACGATGGACACCCTTACTTTTGGCTAACGGTAGGTGCTCGCCAGCCCCCGCTTGGGACTTTCCCCTAAAGCACGGCACCCATGCCGGGCTAGAGTGAAAGGCTGGGCGGGGCCCAGCCCCTCCTCATCAAACCGTACGTGAGGTTTTCCCTCATACGGCTTTCCGATGTTCGTCATCATGAGCATGCAGATTACAAGAGCGTTTTAAGTCCATATTGAATAGACAAAGACTTCACTTCGCGCAGCGAACTCAACCATCGTCTGCGTTTGTGTTTCTTAGCATACCACTTCGCAAACCGCTGCCGGATATACCAATCCAACTTCGCCATCTTCCTCTGGCTGTAAGCTGTGTAGTAGTAATTGCGCCAGCCTTGAATCTTTGGATTCAGGTACTCCACGTGCTCTTCGAAACTCAGGCGTCGCATACCTGGCGGAGCTAATCGCTCTTTTACCCCTTCCCGTATTCGCTCTTCCGCCTTCCGGCACAACCACTGCTGGGTTGTGTAGTACACTTGGCCTTTGGATGTTTCGGCCTTCGTCTTTCGATGATGCATGCCCAGAAAATCGAAGCCTTCTTCCCCAGTCCAAAGTCCAACGATGCGCGTTTTCGTGGGGTGCAGGGTTAATTCCAGGCGTTCCATAATCGCTCGTATGAGTTCATAGGCCCGCTGTGCGTCCTTCTTCGTCTTGCAGATGATCACCAGATCATCTGCATAACGCGTCAGTTCCCCAAGCTTACCGCCATGTCGTTCCCACAGAAGATCAAAGTAATTCAGGTAGATGTTCGCCAGCAGTGGTGAGATCACTCCCCCTTGCGGTGTACCCAAGTCTGAGCGTCGGATGTTTCCTTCTTCCATCACTCCCGCACCTAACCACTTCCTCACCAACTTCAAGATTCGCCTGTCACTGATCCGCATTTCGATCAGCTTCATCAGTTTCTCCTGATTGATGTTGTCGAAGTAGCCTTGGATGTCGACGTCGACCACCCAATTTCCTTTGCGGTTGCATGCTTTCCGGATTCGCTCCAACGCCTGTTTCGCGCTCCGCTTAGGCCGAAAACCGAAAGACGTGTCCTGAAAATCCGCCTCGAAAATGGGTTCCATGACGAGTTTGGTCGCCATCTGGATGACGCGGTCTCTCACCGTCGGGATCCCCAGCGGTCGCAGTTTGCCATCTTTCTTCGGGATGTAGTGGCGTCTAACGGGTTGTGGATGGTACTTCCCTTCTTTCAGTAGCCGTTGACATTCAAGCACAAAACGCATTTCTCCCTGTTTCTCGATGTCTGCCAACGTCTCTCCATCCACTCCTGCCGAGCCCTCGTTGGCTCGTACCCTTCGCCACGCTTCCCATAAGATGTCTACCCGATAGACCTTGTCGTACAGCGCGTGAAATCTTCGCTTCTTGTTCTCCTTGGCCGCATGACCGAGTTTCCCTTGGAGTTGTTGAACGTTTTCCTCTGGTGTTGTTAGCCGTTTGGCATTCACTGACTCGTACCTCCTCAAGAAACTTGAACAAAGCAGGGCTCCTTCCCTCCCGCAGGTTGTGTTGTCCTGCGTTCCACGGTACTATGAGCCCCTCGGACTCCCTTCCTGCAGACCGTTCACTTCACCTCTGGGGCTTATAGAAGGCCTCTTTACGGTTTCTGCAACCGTGCAGGGGAGGGCCTCCCCAGTTCACTGCATCCTCTTTCATACCATGCCGTTCCCTCTACGCCGGAGGATTCTTCACTGCCGCTCCAAGTTCTAGGCAGCTTCCATGGCCTTCGTCCATGTACGCGGGACTCGGCTTCCTCTTTTCCCTCTTGCGAGGCCTTTTTGACGACGCGGCAGGATTCACTTTCATGTTACGGCCTGGTATGTTGCTCGCCCTGCCTCTGACAGGTACTTTCGTCGATACGCTTCTACGTACAGATTTCGCCATACGTAGGTATCCTAGCTACGCGGGGGCTTGGCCCTTCCCGCGACCGGACTTTCACCGGCTAGAAGATGCGTGCTTAGCTGGGCACGCCGCAAAAAAAAGGTGCAGAAGCAAAAGCGCTTCTGCACCAAACCTTATTGTGACAACAGCTCCAACAATCTCAGGATACTGGTGACCGCTTCCGCGCGGGTCAGCGTCTCATTCGGCGCGAAGAGATTGCGATCGCGACCGTGAATGATGCCCATGATACGAACCTCTTCCACGTAACTTTTCGCCCATGCCGGAATACGGGCATCGTCTGCAAATCGGGTGTGCGTATGGTCGGTCAACTCCGCTCCTGTTGCTCTTGCGATCATCACCGCCATTTCCACACGAGTGACCGGGCGACCAGGTCGAAATGTTCCATCTTCATATCCTGAAACAATGCCTGCCCTTGCCGCCAAATCAATCGCTTGCTTTGCCCATTCGCCAATTTGCTCCCCGTCCGCAAAAGCAGGCGCATCGCCTCCCGCTTCTCCTTCCAGCCGCAAGGCACGAACGAGCATCAACGTAAATTCAGCGCGGGTGACGGCATGATCCGGTCTAAACGTACCGTCAGGGTATCCGGCAATGATGCCTTTTGCATAGGCTTCCTGAATGAACGGCTCCGCCCAATGACCCGCAATATCCGCAAATAACGGCTCCGGGGAAGGCGGGTCCGGCATCTCCTCTTGCATACGTTCCACGGTGATGGAATACGTTCTGCGCGTTCCGTCTTCTGCAGTGACCACGATGTCAATGATATCCGTATCCGTGTGCAAGGGGATGCGAATGCTTCCCTGATCACTCCGGACTTGCCGACCATTCACGCTGATTCCAGCCTGATGATGTGCAGCACGGATCGTGAGCTGGATGCTGTCAGCATCATGCGGGATCAAAGCCTTGTACGTCGTAATGTCCCCCGAAAATTCCGGTATCAACGCGCCTTCTGACAAGATGAGCTCCCTCAGTGTTGCATTGCCGGAGCGGATATAGACAGGCGGACTCGGCGGTTCTGAAGAAACCGGCTCCCGCTCTAAACGAAAGCGCCGGGATATTCGGTAACTCTCTTGACCAACCTGATCTTTGGCGTAAATGTGCAAATACCAGTCGCCGCCGTTTTTGTCTGCATGACTCAACGTGCTTTGGTTAATGAAAGGTTGCCAATATGCATGTTCATCCAACGGGTCTGAACTCGTTGACCAAACATAACGGAGGGAAGCGGCATCGATCCCGCTGCCGTCGTCCTTCACGTTGACTTGACTGGATATGGTCCGCGAAAGGGTTTCATCGCCGTCGGGTTTCAATTCGATCTCCGGATTCGTGTGATCGATACGGATGAGTACATGCTCGCTCATTTCATTGCCTAATACATCTTCCACTCTGAACCAAAGCGAGTACTGCCCCTCTGTTGTGAAGTCGAGCGGATCATGATAAATCTCCCAAGCCGCTCCTTCATCCAACGAATATGCAATGGGCCGCAGCGCGATCCCGTGGTCATGAGAAGCATAAACCGCTGCGGTCACACTTTGGTTCGTCCACGTTCCGCTGGGATATGCTTTACTGTCATTATCGGTAAAATACAAATCCACATCCAGCTTCAGGCCGCTTCTGCTGATCTTCACGGTCCGCTCAACGATCGTACTCTTATTGCCGATGTCATCCATCGCTTGCGCCTGGATCTTCGTTTGCCCTTCTTCCGTCACCTCTAAGCGGATAGGTGTACCGTTAAATGCACGATCCTCCCACTCCTTGTCGCCGACTTTCACACGAATCGTGTGAACATCTGTCTGCCTTGGGTTAGCGGCGCTGTGGTCGATCGCCACTTCCACTTTGGCAGCATTGGTCCAGCCGTCGGGATGAAGGGTGATCGTCGGCGGTTCCGGATTTCCGCTGTCCACGACGATGTCGAGAGTCTCGGACTTGTCGAATAAGGAGACGGTGATCGTCGCTTTGCCGCCTTTGACGGTGCTGACCTCCCCGTTAGGATCAACACGCACAATTTCGGGGTCATCCGGATCAACGCTATACCTGGCGGTTGTTGTCGCATTGTAGCGATCCCCGTTTTGATGTTCCGTATTCACGGTAATGTGGGTCTTGTCGTTAAGGTTCAACTGATCGTTTGCAATGGACGCAGCCCAGGAGATGAGCGGGTTTTGCCATTGGAGAAATGGCCGATGTCCGTCGTACTGGTACCAGCCCTCTGTGATATCCCAATCCTTAAATGTTTCCGGATCGCGGAGATCCGCCTCTTCCACAGGTATTCCGATTCCATTGTCAGGGAGTTCACCATCCGTATAGCTATCGGTCAACCAGTAGCTGCCGGCGACCTCAATGATATTTCCTCTTTCTTCATATTCATTATTCGCCCCGACCAGCCCGCCAGTCTCAGAATGACCTGTTACCTTGCCTGTCGCGTAACAATGCTCAACTTCTATCACTGAACTTATTGGCGAATCGTAACCATTTGTAACATTAAATCCGATCAAACCACCCACGTATTGCTTACCGTTGACATTCCCTGTCGCATAGGAGTTCTTAATTCTGACCACACCAGATGGAAGGGCTTCAGCTTTACCAACAAATCCACCTACAAGCTGGTCTCCATTAACCTCCCCAGTCGCATATGAATTCGTGATTTCATTGACACTTCCTATATTTCCCGATGAAATTATGCCAACTAAACCACCTACAAGATTATTTATGCCCGCAACGTCACCAGTTGCAAATGAATCGCGAATCGTAATCTTTTTACCAGTCGAACCCCTAAATAGACCTGCCAGACCCCCGACTTCACGCTCTCCGACAACTTCGATATGGGCGGATGACCCGATCACGTCATTTCTAACAATACCGGCTAACCCGCCAACCTTCATTTCTCCTCGAATAAGGGTTCCCGTTACCGTACTGTTTTCAATCATCCCGTAGCTATACCCTACTAACCCGCCGATGTAATCATACCCCTTGATCTCCACGACCTCGAGATGGACATTCCGGATGACAGCCGTTTCTGACGTTACTCCAAACAAAGATTGGTAGTTCTCATCTTCACGGTTGATCTTTAAACCTGTAATTTGATAGCCATTGCCATCAAATGTTCCGGTAAATGGAGAAGAGTATACCGTTGCGATTGGCAACCATCCTTCTCCAGCACTGTAAGTTGAAAGATCAATATTGGCTCCCAATCGGAAATGGGCATCCAGATAATCTCTCACCTTGTCCAGCTGTTCAGCGGTTTCGATCATATACGGGTCTTCTTCCGTGCCCGAGCCGCCGGCAAAATCACTGCTTAACGGCGCGAATGCACCGCCATCGGCGGCCTGAACCGATATGCCGACATTCCCAAACAGTTGTGTCCAGGTCCATCCGAAAAAAAGAACGAACGCCGCCAACAGAACGGATGATTTAAACGGTCTCATTTTCCTTTCACTTCCTTTCCAACGTGCGGAGCCCGCCAGTTCAGCATCATTGTCCGTCTGAAAGTCCAATTCTCGCCTTCTCCAAGGCTCCCAGATCAATCTTTTCCATCGCAAGCATGGCCTTGTTCACGCTCTGCTGTTGTTCCCCGGATTCGTCGGAACTGATCGCTTCCCAATCGGAGGGAAATACTTGTCAGCACGATGCTCTATCATCTATCCAACAATCTTAGCAGCATCACCGTCGCTTCTGCACGGGTAGCCGTTTCGTTCGGCACAAACCGGTTTCCGCCGCGGCCATCGACAATGCCAAGTTTGCGGATGGCTTCGACCGCACCTTTCGCCCACTGCGGAATCGTTTCATCATCGGCAAAGCCGGTTGACGCATTCGCGTTAAGCTCCAGTTGTAGCGCCCGAGCGATCATCACCGCCATCTCCGCTCGGGTGATCCGCGTGTTTGGCCGGAAGCTGCCATCGCTGTATCCGACCACGATGCCCGCTTGTACGGCCTGCGCAACGGCTTGCTTCGCCCACGCACCGATCTGGTCGTGATCCGTGAATGTTAACACAGAGCCGTCACCTTCCAGTTTCATCACACCTGCCAGCATCACAGTAAACTCGGCGCGAGTGACTGGATGATTCGGTTTAAATGTGCCATCTGGATAACCGCTGACGATGCCTTTCTCTACAGCACGCATGATGTAGTCCTCCGCCCAGTGTCCGGCAATATCAGAAAATGGCATCGACGATTCATGAGTAGCCGTCTCTCGAATCACGGTCAGCGTATATCGCTTCTCGGTACCGTCTTCCGCACGAACGACAAACGTGAACTCATTGTTGCCACTTGTCAGCTTCTTGCTGATCGGCACCGAGCGTGACAAAAGTACACCATCAACGTACACTTCGGCCGCATCGTGCGCTGCTTGAGCAATAAATACCATTTCCTCTGCATCTGTAAATACGGTGTAATCATGCACATCAGGAGCAAACGAAGGTTGTAAAGTTAACATCCGACCGTTTGCCCATATTTCCAGTGATGAAAGCTTGGCATCGCTGGAAACACGATCCGTACGGGAAGACGGTGATGACGAGGAGCTTCGCTTACGCTCGTCCAGCACGATCACACTTACCTTCGCCTTGATATTCAGCGGATTGTTCACCCACTCAGGCAATTGCAAGGTGCCTATAAATTCATAACGACCAGCCACCTTGCCATTGTATTCAGGGTGAACTTCATTCCAGCTCACTTGCACCTCAATCGTGCGAAGATCGTCCAACGTAACATACACCGAATCGGGTACGGAAACATCCTGCAACTTCGTGTTATAAGGCACATATATCGTATCTGGCCTTTGAATTTCCGCAATCGTTAGCAGGCGCTCAATGTATAAAGAATAAGTGCGCTCCTCCTGTTCATTTTCTGATATGACTTGGATATAAATCGAATTGTCACCAATCTCGAGCACCGCTTCTTGCCCGCCAATCACCTCATACGATGCCGATGAGTCGTAAGTCGAAGCTGTTACTGTCACGCGATCCATTGAATAAGGTACCGTCAAATAATAAGTAAACAGATCCGGATTGAAATTTTCTAAAATTTTACCATTGATTCGAATCTCAGACAACTTGGCATTCGACCCCGGCAAAACACGAACCTGCAGCTTTACCTTCAATTTATCCGGGTTCAGATAATATTCGGGCAATTGCAAGCTTCCAGATATCCAATATGTCCCGGATTGATCCGGATTGTAATCAGAATTCTCTATTTCCCAATTGACTCCCACATCCGGCTCCAATGTCTCGTTGTGCAGTTGTAAAGAAACCTCGGTTGGCAAATATTGCGCTAGTTGCTCGCTCGTGATATGCTTGCTTACTTCAAGCGTATTGAGATCATTCACCGCTTTTACCACAGCATACGGCGTTGCGCTAACCGGTTCTGACAACTGGCTTCTACTATTCCCTTCGGTAACGGCTTGCACAGCAAACCAATATGTTGTCCCTGCCTTTAACTCATCGGCCAGCCATGATGTGTCCTTAAGCGGCTCGTCATTTAATGGCTTCCAGTTCGATAAATCCTTCGTATCCGGCGGCTCTGATCCTGTAGCCATATAGATTGCGTAAGCGGAGGCATCAGAAACCGCCTCCCACTCAAGCTGCACAGACCCTTCTCCAGCATTTGCCGTTACGTTAGTCGGAGCATCTATATCAACCTGCCCGATCGCATATAAATGTCCATCGTAAGAGCCCACATAAATCGTACCATCGGCACCGATGGCCGCTGATGAAGTAATCGAACCTTCAGCCTGAAATGACCAACGCAAATTGCCCGCTGAATCTATCGCGTACAAATTGCTGTCGTGAGTTCCGACATAAAGGATGCCATTGGCATCGACAATCGGCGTAGCATAAGTAACATATCCAAATTCCGCTGACCATTCGGGGCTAACGTCATCCGCCGCTTGTTGCGGCGCAAATGCATAGAGCGCCAAACCAGTCTTTAAATAGATCGTACCGTCAGCTCCGATAACCGGAGTGCTGTAGATAGAATCTTTTGCATCAAACCTCCATTGTAATTGACCCGACGAATCCAGTACATATAAATTCCCATCCTCTGAACCCAGGTAGATCGTCCCATCATCCCCGATTGCCGGTGTCGCTCTGATCCCGCTGCCCGTTTCAGTTTCAAAGGTCCATTTCGGCTTGACATCATCCGCATCTTGCTCCGGTTCAAATGCATAGAGAATACCGTCGGAATCCGCCACATAGATCTTGCCATCAGCTGCAATTACCGGGGACGACCTGATCATCGGCCAAAATGCTGATATTTTGTATGCCCACTTTTCCCTTCCCGTGTCTCCATCGTCGGAAATTGCATGAAAAGTACCGCCCTGGGTTGCGACATAAATCGTCCCGTCCGCTCCGATGGCTGGTGAAGGGGACACGAAAACCAGTGACCCTATTTTCAAATCCCATTTCAAAGTACCGTCTGGATGAATCGCATATAAATAACTGTCATCCCCCCCGACGTAGATCGTCCCATCAGCTCCGATGGATGGCGACGAATAAATGCCGGGGTTGCCAAAATCACTACCATTGATCGCAAATTTCCATTTCTGCTCGCCACTCGCCGTCAACGCATACAAATGCCCGTCGTCTGAGCCGACATAAATTGTACCGTCTGCAGCTATCGCCGGTGATGAACGTACACGTCCTTCAGTTTTAAATGACCATTTCATATCAAACGCTTCGCTGCCGGAAAACCTCGACTGTCTCGTCCAGTTAAACGCCGTCGGTTGAATCGCTTCCAGGTCATAATTCCCTTGCTCATATCCAGAGCCTTGTATAAACGACTCAGCAGCAGATGCTTCAACGCTGCCATCGACAAGTATAATGGCCATATAACAAAAAATAGCGAATAACAGATTGAATTTTTTATTCATCTTCATATATTTCTCACCTTTGTATCAATGTATCAATGAAGAAAACGCTAAAAACCTGGCAACCATTATAAAAAGATCTACTCATTTCAAACTGAAAACATTGAAGCTAGAGTGAAAGGCTGGGCGGAGCCAGCCCCTCCTCATCAAACCGTACGTGAGGTTTTCCCTCATACGGCTTTCCGGTGATCGTCATCATGCAGCATACAGATTACAAGTGCGTTTCCAGTCTATATAGGACGGACATTGATTTCACTTCGTGACGATGAGGGAAATACTTGTCAGCACGATGCTCTATCATCTATCCAACAATCTTAGCAGCATCACCGTCGCTTCTGCACGGGTAGCCGTTTCGTTCGGCACAAAACGGTTTCCGCCGCGGCCATCGACAATGCCAAGTTTGCGGATGGCTTCGACCGCCCCTTTCGCCCACTGCGGAATCGCTTCATCATCGGCAAAGCCGGTTGACGCGTTAGCGTTAAGCTGTAGTTGTAACGCCCGAGCGATCATCGCAGCCATTTCTACGCGGGTGATCTGTGCGTTTGGACGGAAGCTGCCATCGTTGTACCCATCCACGATGCCCGCTTGTACGGCCTGCGCAACGGCTTGCTTCGCCCATCCGCCGATCCGGTCATGATCCGTGAAAGTTAGCTCAGAACCGTTGCCTTCCAGTTTCAATGCACCTGCCAGCATCACAGTAAACTCGGCGCGAGTAACCGGATTGTTTGGCTCAAAAGTGCCGTCCGGATAACCGCTGACAAAGCCTTTCTCTACAGCACGCATGATATAGTCCTCCGCCCAGTGTCCATCGATGTCGGTAAATGCAATAACCGGTTCATTTGGCTTTGGCATTTCACGATAAATGGTCAGCGTATAGGTTTTCTTCGTGCCATTCTCCGCTTGTACCGTTAGCTCAATCGTATTGTCGCCTTCCTCCAAATCGACTTGAATACTGTCCGTAATTACCTTGCCCTTCCATAT
The DNA here is from genome assembly GCF_051966115.1 of Paenibacillus sp. SAFN-117. Lineage (NCBI taxonomy): Bacteria > Bacillati > Bacillota > Bacilli > Caryophanales > Paenibacillaceae > Paenibacillus > Paenibacillus sp. SAFN-117. The sequence continues at coordinate 119,802 of NZ_JBQCLK010000014.1, read as the reverse complement.
CACTTTCGCCGCGGAGTGAGCTTCTTTGACCACAATCTCAATTCGTTCGCCTTCTGTACGGGCCGTATATTCTGTTGTTCCAGAAGTAAATGAAGGGCTTAGTTTCAATAATTTCCCTTCCACCCATACTTGCAGATCCGCAAGATCCGCATTGTTGGATAACACACGGCCGCCCCCGCCACCACCGGAACCGCTGTTACCTCCTGGTGCTCTTGGGGTCGCTATCGCTACATTAGAGAAATCGCTGGCCCCCTTCACAGTGATAGCCTTCACTACAAATGCATACGTTGTTCCGTTCGTCAATCCCGTGACATTGTAGGAATTCGCCGACACATTCGATTGAATGAGCTTCCAGTTCGCCGGATCGACAGGAACTGATGTGCCTTCCGCTTGGTAAACCGCATAAGTCACGCTGCCTGTTCCCGTGACCGCATCCCACTTTAATGTAACGGAACGATCAGCCGCAGAAGCTGTTAAATTCGCCGGTGCAGGTATCGTTGCAATCGTATACTGTTCCTCCAGCACTTCACTGTCCAGCATGCCTTCCTTCACAGCAATCGCCTTGAGCGTCATCTCTGTTGTCACTTCGATGGGCGCAGTATACTCGACACTGCTGCGGCTCGGTGTACTGCCATCCGTTGTGTAGTAAACCGTTGCTCCTTCCATTGTCGTGCTCAATGTTACCATTGTACCTGCCGGGACTGCACCGCCTGATGGTTCTGCAACAGGTTTCGATACTTGCTCTGGCTCCGCTTCTTGTGAGAGACGCTTCACATGAAGGGTATAGGTGACTTTCTCTTGTTGATCCTCTGCCGTTACCAGGATGTCAATTCGATTTAAGCCGACCTTCAGCGGTTGTACTTCGCCACGCACAACCTCGCTGACGACTTCGTAGTTCGCAGCCGGATCGTCAGTTGCCGCTGTTACGGTCACTTGCTCCGTTGCATAAGGAACCACAACATCGTAGGTATAAATATCCGGATCAAAATGTGCCAACGGTTCTCCGTTCAGGGCAATGCCGCTCAGGCTCGCATTCGTATTCGGCAGTACATGAACAGCAATTTCAGCTTGCAACTGTTGTGGATTGTGAACATATCCCGGCAATTGCACCCCCCCTGTAATCGCGTACATTCCGGCTTGATCCGGGTTATAATCAGCATGCTCCAGATCCCATTTCACACCCACGTCCATCGTGACAGGCAAGCTCGTTAATTGAATTTGAATATGTTCGGGAAGGTATGCCTCCAGTTTCTCTGGTGCGACTCCCTTGCCAACCTCGATCGCACCGGGAGATGCAACAGCCGCAACCGTTGTATACGGCGTTTCGGACGTTGATTCCGAATAGCCGCTTTCCATCTCATCCTTCACGGTCGTTACAGCAAACCAATACAACTTTCCAGCAGTTAAATGGTCGACCGTATAGGACGTTCCTGTTACCGGCCCCTTATCATTGTCAACCATCCATCGGTCGGCAACGGGAGGCGTACCTTCGTCAGCTTCTTGCCTATAGACGTTATAGCCATCGACCGCATCGATTGCAGTCCAACTCAGCTCTACTTTCCCGTCTCCCGCTGTCGCCTGCAAGCCGGTTGGAGGGACAGGTGTACTGTCGCTCACCGCTATGCTAAGCGTTGCATCGCTTCCTGCACTGAACGTAAAGATCAGTGTAGTCGTACCGATCGGCAGGTTGGCCAGGTATTCTTTTGTAATGGTGACGATGTTGCCATTTACGATGTAATCCGTGCCTTCCGATAACGATGTTGTGTCATTCGTAATATCTATGAGCGTATTGCCATTCAACTCCATCGTGACAGCGATCTCTCGCTGCTTCAGGATGTTCTTGTCGAACGACGCCTCGTCCGGATGAATGGTGCTATCTTGTGTCGCTTCGATGATAAGTGCCAGGGAATGGGTAGAGCCAGCCGCAATCGCCTGAATGTCCGTCAAGCTCTCGATTTTCTTGGGCGTGTATTGACGATCCGTATCGCCATGTCCCAATTGGCCATAAGTACCACCTCCGAACGAGTATACGTCTCCGGACTTCGTTAAAGCAAGGGAATGATAATAGCCAGCCGCAATCGCCTGAATGTCCGTCAAGCTCTCGATTTTCTTCGGCGTGAGTTGATCTTCCCTATCGCCATGTCCTAATTGGCCATGCGTACCCTTTCCAAACGAGTACACTTCTCCGGACTTTGTTAAAGCAAGGGAATGGGTAGAGCCAGCCGCAATCGCCTGAATGTCCGACAAACCCTCGATTTTCTTGGGGGTGAATTGAGTTTCCGTATCGCCATGTCCTAATTGGCCAAAAGTACCACTTCCAAACGAGTACACTTCTCCGGACTTCGTTAAAGCAAGGGAATAATGACCCCCGGCAGCTATCGCCTGAATGTCCGACAAACCTTCGATTTTCTTCGGCGTAAGTTGATCTTCCGTACGTCCTAATTGGCCATGCGTACCGAATCCAAACGAGTACACGTCTCCGGACTTCGTTAAAGCAAGGGAATGATATACACCAGCCGCAATCGCCTGAATGTCCGACAAACCCTCGATTTTCTTGGGGGTGAGTTGAGTTTCCGTATCGCCATGTCCTAATTGGCCAAAAGTACCGCTTCCAAACGAGTACACGTCACCGGACTTCGTTAAAGCAAGGGAATGATACCATCCTCCAGCAATCGCCTGAATGTCCGCCAATCCCTCGATTTTCTTCGGCGTGAGTTGATCTTCCCTATCGCCATGTCCTAATTCGCCATGATAACCATGTCCGAACGAGTATACGTCTCCGGACTTCGTTAAAGCAAGGGAATGATTATCGGCAGCCGCAATCGCCTGAATGTCCGTCAAGCTCTCGATTTTCTTGGGCGTGTATTGACGATCCGTATCGCCATGTCCTAATTTTCCATGATTACCCATTCCGAACGAAAATACGCCGACTAGGTTTGCATTTGTCTCTGATTCTTGAGCCAGAGTTGGCGCTGGTATAACCAGCAGCGATAGAATCAGATTGATGAAGAGCATGGCAATCAGCCATGGGGATACATACTTGATCGGGTACTTTATTGAAATCATTACTGCAATCCTCCTTCCATATCCTGCCATTGAACAATGGCTAATCGAATCGATGGCTGTGTAATCCCTCTTTTTTAAAAAATCGTGGAACCTGGTGCTTCTTTGGCAGGCACATTGAGAGAGGGGACGGAGATATTCTCCATCAACCGAAGCAGCATCACCGTCGCTTCTGCACGGGTAGCCGTTTCGTTCGGCACAAAACGGTTTCCGCCGCGGCCATCGACAATGCCAAGTTTGCGGATGGCTTCGACCGCCCCTTTCGCCCACTGCGGAATCGCTTCATCATCGGCAAAGCCGGTTGACGCGTTAGCGTTAAGCTGTAGTTGTAACGCCCGAGCGATCATCGCAGCCATTTCTACGCGGGTGATCTGTGCGTTTGGACGGAAGCTGCCATCGTTGTACCCATCCACGATGCCCGCTTGTACGGCCTGCGCAACGGCTTGCTTCGCCCATCCGCCGATCCGGTCATGATCCGTGAAAGTTAGCTCAGAACCGTTGCCTTCCAGTTTCAATGCACCTGCCAGCATCACAGTAAACTCGGCGCGAGTAACCGGATTGTTTGGCTCAAAAGTGCCGTCCGGATAACCGCTGACAAAGCCTTTCTCTACAGCACGCATGATATAGTCCTCCGCCCAGTGTCCATCGATGTCGGTAAATGCAATAACCGGTTCATTTGGCTTTGGCATTTCACGATAAATGGTCAGCGTATAGGTTTTCTTCGTGCCATTCTCCGCTTGTACCGTTAGCTCAATCGTATTGTCGCCTTCCTCCAAATCGACTTGAATACTGTCCGTAATTACCTTGCCCTTCCATATCACTTTCGCCGCGGAGTGAGCTTCTTTGACCACAATCTCAATTCGTTCGCCTTCTGTACGGGCCGTATATTCTGTTGTTCCAGAAGTAAATGAAGGGCTTAGTTTCAATAATTTCCCTTCCACCCATACTTGCAGATCCGCAAGATCCGCATTGTTGGATAACACACGGCCGCCCCCGCCACCACCGGAACCGCTGTTACCTCCTGGTGCTCTTGGGGTCGCTATCGCTACATTAGAGAAATCGCTGGCCCCCTTCACAGTGATAGCCTTCACTACAAATGCATACGTTGTTCCGTTCGTCAATCCCGTGACATTGTAGGAATTCGCCGACACATTCGATTGAATGAGCTTCCAGTTCGCCGGATCGACAGGAACTGATGTGCCTTCCGCTTGGTAAACCGCATAAGTCACGCTGCCTGTTCCCGTGACCGCATCCCACTTTAATGTAACGGAACGATCAGCCGCAGAAGCTGTTAAATTCGCCGGTGCAGGTATCGTTGCAATCGTATACTGTTCCTCCATCTCTTCGCTGTCAAGCATGCCAGCCTTTACTGCAATTGCCTTGAGCGTCATCTCCGAGGTCACTTCAATGGGTGTGGTATATTCCATACTGCTGCTTGTCGGCGTGCTGCCATCCGTCGTGTAATAAATCGTCGCTCCTTCGGTCGACGAACTCAATGTCACCCTTGTACCAGACGGAACCGTACCGCCTGATGGATCTGCAACAGGTTTCGCTACTTGATCAGGTGATAGAATCGTATATTGTTCTTCCATCTCTTCGCTGTCGAGCATGCCAGACTTCACTGCAATTGCCTTGATCGTCATCTTTGCGGTCACTTCGATGGGCGTGGTATATTCGGCACTGTTGCTCGTTGGCGTACTGCCGTCCGTCGTGTAGTAGATTGTTGCTCCTTCAGTTGTCGTGCTCAACGTCACCTTGGTGC
>NZ_JBQCLK010000014.1:352-114877 GCF_051966115.1 Paenibacillus sp. SAFN-117 | reverse complement strand
CAGATGGAACCGCACCACCTGATGGATCTGCAACAGGTTTCGCTACTTGATCAGGTAATAGGATCGTGTAATGCTCCTCCAGCACTTCGCTGTCTAGCATACCTGCCTTCACCGCAATCGCCTTGAGCGTCATTCCCCCAATCACTTCGATGGGTGCGGTATATTCGGCACTGTTGCTTGTCGGTTTGCTGCCGTCCGTCGTGTAGTAGATTGTTGCTCCTTCAGTTGTCGTGCTCAACCTCACCTTGGTGCCAGATGGAACCGCACCACCTGATGGATCTGCAACAGGTTTCGCTACTTGATCAGGTAATAGGATCGTGTAATGCTCCCCCATCACTTCGCTGTCGAGCATACCTTCCTTCACCGCAATCGCTTTGATCGTCATTTCCTCCGTCACTTCGATGGGCGTGGTATATTCGGCACTGCTGCTTGTCGGTTCGCTGCCGTCCGTTGTGTAGTAGATTGTTGCTCCTTCAGTTGTCGTGCTCAATGTTACCTTCGTGCCAGATGGAACCGCTCCGCCGGACGGACTTGCGATCGGCGAAGCTACCTGCCCCGGTTGCAGGATTGTATACTGTTCCTCCATTACCTCGCTGTCCAGCATGCCTTCCTTCACCGCAATCGCTTTGAGCGTCATTTCCTCCGTCACTTCGATGGGTGCGGTATATTCGGCGCTGCTGCTTGTCGGTTTGCTGCCGTCCATCGTGTAGTAGATTGTTGCATCGTTCGTATACGTGCTCAACGTCACCGTTGTACCAGCCGGGACTGCACCTCCCGCAGGACTTGCGATCGGCTTGGCGACTTGATCAGGAGGTAAGATCGTGTAATGCTCCTCCAGCACTTCGCTGTCTAGCATGCCGTCCTTTACGGCAATTGCCTTGAGCGTCATTCCCCCAGTCACTTCGATGGGCGCGGTATATTCGATGCTGCTGCTAGTAGGCGTGCTGCCGTCAGTTGTGTAGTAGATCATTGCATCGTTCGTATACGTGCTCAACGTCACCGTTGTCCCAGCCGGAACCGCACCGCCCGCAGGACTGGCGACTGGCTTCGATACTTGCTCTGGCTCCGCTTCTTGTGAGAGCGTGATCGTATACGTTTTACTTTCTTGCAAATAAGGGACGACTTCCACGGTAACGACCGTTTGCTCATCGGTTACTGGTATATTGACTCCTTCGACCTGATCGGATTGTCGCTTACCATTCACATACACATCGGCATACTCCGGGTTTTCCAGTGTAGCCAGCACATTCACTGAAGTGATGCTATTGTCAATCGGAACGGTGTATTCCTGCTTCGATGGATCAAACAAGAGTCCCAATTCCCGACCGCTTTGATCTCTTAGCTCAATCGTTTCGAGATCGCTTGTTGGAATGATGAGTTGATCCTCGACATTATAGCCCCAACCGACAATCGCTCCGTCAGCTTGCAAGGCTAACGTGAGATGTGTACCTGCCGAAATCGCTACAACTTCACGCAAATTAGAAGGAACTTCGAGTTGGTTATATGTGTTATCTCCCCAGGCAACCACCGTGCCGTCCGATCTTAAAGCAACGGAATGACGGCGACCTGCACTGATGGCCACAACATCCTGCAGGTTTTCGGGCACTTCTAACTGTTTATACGTATTATCTCCCCAAGCGATCACCGTACCATCCGTTTTAAGCGCCAAGGAATGGTAATGTCCTGCGCTAATCGCTTTTACATCATGCAGACCACCTGGCATATCCAGCTGGTTCCATTGATTCGCTCCCCAAATCACTACTGTACCGTCAACCTTCAGAGCAAGGGAGTGAAACAATCCTGCACTAACGGCAATCACCTGGTCCAAATCATCAGGCACATCGAGCCGCTTATCATTCTCCCCCCCTTCAATTCTACCCCAGGCAACGACTGTGCCATCGGCTTGCAACGCCAAAGCGTGATAGCTGCCTACGCTGATTGCCACTGTCTGTCCTTGCACTTCAGGTGGAATCGCCGCATAATGAGAACCGTCTCCCCAGATCACAATCGTGCCATCGGCTTTTAATGCCAGAGAAAACTCCTCCCCCACCTCAATGGCGCGCACATCTTGCAAATCGGCAGGAATCGCAAGGCGATTGTACAGATCGCTTCCCCAGCCCAGTACTTGGCCATCGGAGGTTAACGCAAGCGAATGGTTTCTCCCGGCAGCCAATTGTTTGGCTTTCACACGTTCATGGACATGTTCCGGCACGTCAGTCTGACCTTGACCATTATCCCCCCAGGCAATGATCGTCCCATCCGCTTTCAAGGCAAGCGAATGTCCGTATCCCGCTGCAATCGCGATCACACCGCTTTTCGCTGCTTCGGGTACAACCGTTTGTCCGTAGTCGTAGTCATCCCACGAACCGTCTGAAATGCCCCAGGCAATGACAGAGCCGTCAGATTTCAAGGCCAGAGAATGTACATACCCTGCCGCAATGGCGATAACGCCGCTTTCCGCTTCTTCCGGCACAGAAGATTGTCCGTAATCGTCGCTCCCCCAAGCAACCACCTTGCCCGAAGCAGTTAACGCCAAAGAATGACGCAATCCTGCACTAATGGCTACTACCTGGCCCTGCACCTCGTCAGGCACATCGAGTTTTCCTTCGCTCCCATCTCCCCATGCAATCACTTCTCCGGCAGCCGTTAACGCTAAAGAATGCCAATACCCCGCCGCAATGGCTACAACGCCGCTCTCCGCTTCTTCCGGCACATCCGATTGACCGTTAGAATTGGAGCCCCAGGCAATGACTTTCCCTGAGGACGTGAGGGCTAACGAATAGAAGGCAGTAGGACCCGCTGCAATCGCTATGATATCGCTTTTCGCTTCCGCCGGTACATTGGCTTCGCCGAATCTTCCCCCTCCCCAGGCGATGACCTCGCCGCCGGATGTGAGAGCGAGAGAGTGGTCTTGTCCTGCGGAAACCGAGACAATACTGGACTGTGCTTCAACAGGCACCGTAGTTCGGCCACCTTGATTCGATCCCCAAGCTAACACTTCGCCATCCGCAGTTAAGGCTAAGGAATGGTAACGCCCTCCTGCAATCTGCTGGACCCCGCCCCAACGATCACTCAAGGCTGGATGAAAACTCCCTTGAGCAGACACGTTGTCATAGGGTACCGTGATCAGAAACGACTGGATGAGCAGCAAAGCGATGCACAACCTCACCAAGCCGTTCCCCATATTGCTTTTATATGATTGTTTCATGCTTTTCCCCCATGGATTCATCTCTTACAAATCCTCCTTCAGGTTAATCTCTTCACAGCTTCATCCGATTTATTATACAAACTACCTTTTCCTTTGTGATCAACCCTACTTGTTGCTTGAGACGAATAGGTTGAGGGGGGAGGTGGAGATAATTTGTGCAAAAAAAGAGGAACGAATCAGAACAGACGAAGTGTTCTGGCACGTTCCAATGCTTGCAAGCGATTTTTACTCTGTAATTTGCCGTAGATATTGTTAATATGTGTTTTTACGGTCGCCAGGGAAACATTCAGTTTGAGCGCGATTTCTTTATTAGACATTCCCGTTTCCATCAACCGAAGCACTCTTTGTTCTCTGGCTGTTAAAACAACCACCGTTCCTTCATGGGGAGTACCGGCTTCCCTTTCGACTTGCGGAATCAGTCTTCGCAGCCGTTTCACATAGGATAAAGACACCTTATGGCTGGGGCGGCGATGCTGATGTTGGCGCAATCGGATATAGTGATCCAGCAATTGCCCAAGAGGTGCCCCTTCGTCGACAAAGGTCCGGATATACCCTTCCGGCCGCGCCAATGCCAGCGCTTCTTCCAGTACGTCCATGGAGTCCGAAATCCTTCCTTGTAAGGACAGGATCATACTCTTATGAACGAGCAGACGAATTCGGTCGCTTTGCCGTCCTTCTTCTATTGACAGCTGGAGCAGTCGTTCCGTCAATGCTGCGGCTTCTTCCATTTTTCCTTGCTCCGCCAATATAGAAGCGAGTACATCATATTCCTTGATCATGGATAGCGGAATTTCATCACGGAATCGGAGGCCGCTCTTTCTCAGCCATTGTCTCACCGGTTTCTCGTCTCTTTTCATCCGGCCCAGCATGGCTCGAAACAAGGCGATTTTCCCGGACAAACGGGAATTCGTCGTCTCGGACGTGAGCCGGGCTAACTCGCGTAATATTTGATTTGACGTCTCCTCGTCTCCTTGTACAGCGGCAATACGGGCGAGCCATAGCGCCGCGATGGTCATCAGGCTTATATTATGATGCGTTCTTCCAATATCATAGGCTTGGCGCATCACCTTTTCCGCTTCGACCAAGCGATTTCGTTCGTACTGCATTTTGCCTAAGTCGATATAGAGATGAGCGACAAAATAAATATTTCGGGTTTCGGACCAAATCGAAAGCAGAGGAGTCAGTACCTGTTCCGCCAGTTGAAGGCTGTCATCCGACACGTAGATGTCAAACACCGGATGATAACCGTCCCGGTCGCTCCCGAACCCGATCAAAAATTCGCCTTCCGCATGTTTCTCGACATATTCCTTTGAAAATTGAACGGCATATTCAAATTCACGCTCCATAAACGTGCGAAATGCGGCCAGAAAAGCAAGTCCGGCATGTAATGTTTCGGTTGCCGAAGAAGGAAGGGAAGCGGTGTTCTCTTCCAGCCAGCGAACCGCTTGCCAATACCCGTCTGTGGCCGCTTCGACATGCCCGGACATGTATTGGGAGGCAAGCTTTGTCAACAGCATCATCGGCCTGGCAAATAACAGCGTGTCGGGAATTGCGCTCAACCACGTGCAAAGCGTCGTCCATTCCTTGTCCATCAGTTCCTGTGCAATTTTCTCTATCAATGATAGCGCATGTTCATAACCGGCAGCCGCAAGGTAATGATCCACCGCTTCATGTGGATAACCGTTCTTTTCAAGCCATTTTCCTGCTGTCATATGATAGGTTTTCCATTGCCGCGGCTCGCGTATTTTCAACTGCGCTGTCAAAAATTGCCGGAATAAATGATGATACCTGTACCACTCCCTCCGCTGGTCCAAAGCGACAAGAAACAAGCTTTCCTTGTCTAATTGTTGCAGATACGCATCACTTTCGGCTATACCGGTTACCGCTTGACAAAGTTCGCCCGTCATCCGATCCAAAATCGATGTATAGAGTAAAAAATGCTGCATCGTTTCGGATTGAAGGGAAAACACTTCATCGAAGAAGTAATCCGATATATCACGTTCCGTTCCCGCCATCTTCCAGACCAGCGACGCGGGATCAGCATGTTCATGTAACGACAAGATCGCCAGTCGCATCGCAGCTGCCCATCCCTCCGTCTTTTTTTGTACGACAGCCGCGTCTTCATTGGATAATTGTATGCCACCGCACTTCGCAAAAAATTCGGTCGTTTCGTCCGGCGCAAACCGGAGATCGCTCGCATCCAACGAGATCAGCCTATTTTCTGCTCGTAGTCTGGAAAGAGGAAGCGCTGGAGGATTTCGGCTTGCGAGATAGAGATGGACATGTGGCGGCAAACGTTCCAGCAGATAAGTGACCCCCTTCAAGATTGATTCTTCTTCGATATGATGAAAGTCATCCCAAACGAGCACCGTTGTTTGCGAGATACGATGAAGCCCGTTGACGAGCGCGGCAATCAGTGAAACTCCCGATGGATCTTCCACGGCATGACGAAGCACGGCCTGTTCGTTAAAAGACGGATAAGCTTGTTTTAACGCTGCAAGGGTATGTGCCCAGAAGCGCATGCGATCATTATCCCCTTGATCAAGCGAGACCCAGGCGACGGGATTTTCCAGCGTCATCACCCACTCGCCGAGCAATGTCGTTTTGCCATAGCCGGCTGGAGCTGTGATCAACGTAAGCGTGCGATCCAACCCTTCATGCAAAAGCCGGGTGAGACGGGAACGCGCAACAAGCGAGCTTCGCGATCGGGGAATATGAAGTTTCGTGGCTATGATCATGGTTAGCCCCTCCCTTTGACTATAAGCATCAGGAATGAACATTTTCCTTACCATTTTACCAAAAATCTTTTATTTTGGCGGGGCTATCCCTGGTTACACAACGCGGAAAAGTTATGATGTTGACTATTCACAAGGATTGGCGGATCATAGTAGTACAGAACCGGGAAGAACCCGCGAAACTGCCCCTTCTGCGTTCATATCATCGTCGTTAAAATGGATTTTAACATTTCAATCATTCTTTCAATAAAGATCGTAATGATAAAAGGACGATGATTCGCGATGCAAATCCATAATCCGTAGCCAGTAACAGATACAGCCCCAAAAACGGCTGCATCCCGATAAAGTTTCTTTCGAAGCAATCCCAACATCGGCAAACCGATCAAAGGCGCCAGCAGGATGTGAAGCATCAACATGTTCAATTCATCCTCCTTTTCGCTTCTCGAACGAGCGTCTGACCCATGTTGTCACCAGCAACAAAAAGGGGATCAGCAGAACAAAGAAACTGTCATAGATGAATGTATATTTTTCATCCCATTCCTCGTTCTGGATCGGGTTTTCATAGATGGACAAGGCGGTCGCCGACAACAAAATCGTCAAACCCAGAAAATGAGGCCACCGGGTTTTTGGACGAAATACTTGACGCAGCGTTTCGGAAGCTCCGTAAACGAGTACCAACAGCTTGATAAAAATCAGAATCAGTAAAATAACGGAGATAATGGAATGGATGTTGACGATCACCTCTCCGATGGAAATTTCCTGCACGGTCGTATACACTGGAAAGGTAAGTTGTGACGCCCTCTCCACTCCTAATAAACCGATAATCATAAACAAGGTCATGCTAAGAGAAACGGAAGCGGTTATCAACCCAAGCAAAAAGGGGCGTGTTGCCCCCTGTTTGACCAGCGGAAACAATATCGTGAGCGCAATCGTTTCCATATAGGGAAAGCCCAAAAAGGAATGGTATTGCAAAATGGCACCCAGGCCGGAATGGAAAGCTGGCTGAAGTCTTCCCCAATCCCAGTTCACCATTGCCAGCAACAGAACAAACCAGAACGGGAAGAACAAAAACGGAGTGATGATTTGATTTAATCGTCCGATGGCTTCCGTCCCCTGAGCGACCGTGTAAAAGGCGACAAGCAAAAACATGACGTGAAAAACGGTTTTCGGCGTCTCCGGCATGATGGTTCCATTTAAAAAATTGCTTAAATTTCGAAGAGCCCATCCAGCCAAAATACAGAAATAAAGAAAATACAGGACGGAAACAAGCGTTCCCAGAGAACGTCCCCAAGCTTCCAGCGGGATTTGCACCAGACTTTTGCCCGGGTAATATCGGAAAAGAAAAATCCAGAACAGACCGACTAGTATGCCAAAACTTCCTGCCCACAAGGGCATGAGCCAGGCATCCTGTCCCGCCTGTACGACCAGCCGCCCGATCAGCACGAAAAGGGTGGTTCCGAGGATATAATTGATTGTCAGCAGATAAAACTGGAATCGGGAAATCATTGGCTTCATCCTGTTCCTCCATAAGGTTGACTCATGCTTCCCGTTCGGAGCAGCCGGGTATTTGCACGAATCTCAATTTGTGCATTTTTCGCCGCTTGGTCGATATCCGGATGATTTGGCGTTTGTTTGCGCAACAAGTCGTTGATGCTTAACAGATCCCAGCCACGCTCCCTTATCATTTGATAGAAAGCAAGCGACTCGTCTGCTATGATCTGATTCAGTCTGTTTTCAAGTCTCTCCACCTCGTTCTGAGACTTCGGGACGAACTCGATTGTATAGGCAGTGGACAATTCGAGGTCCAGGCGGATCCGAACGACAGGCTGGTCGGATTTCCAGAAGACCTCACGTTTTATGCGAACCAGTCTCAATGCCACGGATACCTGTTTTCCTTCCACCTGAAACTGTCGCACGTGGCGACCTCGATCGCCATTTAGCAAATGGTACCAGACCAGCTGCGTATCATTCAGTTTGCCAACCATGCGATAATCACGGAAAACCGCCCCGCCCCGGATGATAAAGTTGTTTTGATTGGCGTCGATATCCGCCGACCTTTCCCCGCTGTTGGAAGAAGGTGCCTCTGTCATTTCGGGGATCAACGGCAATACGATCATATCTGACTTTTCCATCCGTTCAATGACATCACTGACCTTGATCTGTTTTCCCACTAGGAGCGAATTCCGGATCAGCAGGTCGAGCCTGGAATCGATCGTGTCAGACGGCTCCCGCTCCAGGGGAGTTAATGTTCTCATGACCTGAGATATCGATCCGTCGACAATCAGCATCGGGAGTGACGAACGGCCATTAGGTTGCATTTCGATAAAGTTGACAATATCGCGTATGTTTTGTTTGGCCACCCGCCGAGAAACGAGCAGCACCTTGCAGTGGGCCATAAATAACTTGCGCGGCAATATTTTGTAAATCGTAGATTTGATTTCTCCAAAAGACGATCCACTGATTTCGTAAGTGTATACAGGGGCTTGTTCGCCTCCCGACGTACCTTTGGCGGAAGTGCCGCTGAGCGGGTTGATGATCTGGTAATACACGGTTATTTTGTCGCTCTCCGGATCGCTGTCCACCCCCATCATACTGACCAGCGCCAGTTCGTTCATTTCCGTTCTGTCCCAGCAAGCCGTAAGCAGGGCGGTAAACATCATCAGGATGAACAGACCCGCTGCATACCGGTTGGTCATGTTTGATCCTCCAAATTACCTTTTTCTCTTCATATTCCGAATATATCCGGGCAGACCGTTCGGATTCAGCCAGGGCCGGGGCAGCCGCACCAACACATCTTTCCAATCGGTTCCTATGTACGGGGAAGCGGGAGTGAAGTAAGGAACGCCAAAGGACTTAAGCGACACCAGATGGGCAACCAGAAACAGGGCACCGCATAAAATGCCAAAAAGGCCCATAAAGCCGGCCAACAGCACGAACGAAAAGCGAAGCAGGCGTTGTGACATGCCAAAGCTGTAAACCGGAACGACAAAATTGGTGATGCCGGTTATGGCTACAACAATGACAATCGCGGCGGAAATGAGACCGGCTTCCACCGCCGCCTGCCCCAGTACAATCGCCCCCACGATCGAAAGCGCCTGTCCGACCGCCCGCGGCATGCGCAGCCCCGCTTCCCGGATAATTTCAAACACGACTTCCATTAACAACACTTCGAAGAAAGCGGGAAAGGGAACCCCTTCCCGCTGGGCGGACAAACTGATCAGGAGCTGGGTCGGGATCAGTTCCTGATGGAACGTCGTGGCCGCGACATACAAGGAAGGGACGAACACGGCCGTAAAAAAGGAAATCAGCCGAATCCAGCGAATAAACGTGGCGATGTCCGCCCGTTGATAATAATCTTCAGGAGAACTGAAAAACTCGAAAAACGTCATGGGGGCAATCAGGACGTTGGGCGTTCCGTCCACCATCACGGCCACTTTACCATCCAGTAACTGGGCAGCTACCATATCTGGGCGTTCGGTGTTGGTCAGCGTCGGAAAAGGAGACCAAATCCGGTCCTGGATGAATTCCTCCACATAAGCGCTTTCCAGCACACTGTCCGTCCGGATGGCTGACAATCTGCCGCGCACTTCCCGGACCAGCGATTCCGGGGCGAGGTTCTCCAAGTACACCATAAGCAAAGTCGTCTTGGTCTGATTGCCGATGTTCATTTTATCAAATCGGAGGAATGGGTTGCGGATTCTTTTGCGGACAAGCCCCACATTGGTCAGAATGCTTTCCGTAAAGCCTTCGTGCGGCCCGCGAATGGTCGATTCCGACTTCGGTTCTTCAATGGAGCGTTGTTTGGATTCGGTCACATTGATGAGACAAACGCGCTCCCTTGCAAAATCGGTTAGTGCGCAATGGCCTGCAAGGAGTGCTTTTACGGCATGTTCCCGCAACTGTTCATATGGATCGGAAAAGGAAAATTCGCGCAAAAAACCGCTTTCGGCGGAAAGAGGCGCTTCCCCTTCGGAAAACGTATTTTCCGTGAACGATTTCAAAATATATTCGTCAATCGTTTTTTTATTGACCATCGATTCCAGATATACGCACTGCACGGTTTGTTCCCCTTGGACAAACAAGGATCGGCAGACCAAGTCTGGAGGGAACCCGAGGGCTGATTGAATGTCTCCGAAAAAATCATTCTTAATCAATAGATTTTGTTTTTTTCCTGCCATCGACGAACCTCCAGATTCTCACATCTCATCATTATCATTGTTTCCTATTGGGTGGATTCTTATTCCATTGGCAGTTATGCTGTTGCAAATTATCGTGAGGTGAAATCCATACGAGACATTCAAGAAAACGTCCAAGCCGGGAAAGGTTGCGCCGGGAGTGCGAATGTGACTGTGTAGGAAGCACTTCGCATCGTTCACGCGATCAATGCCCAATTCCTGCATCAGCTTGGATTGCAGTGCCTGTGAAAAGTTAATGCCCTTCTCCAGCGCGGCGGCGTTCAGCCAAGCCGGAAGCGTGACCGTCCGATTGACAGAACGGTTCACTTGCGCCTGCGGATAGATGGCATATAGACATCAATCAGCACAGCGCGTTCGTTCGCTTGCGTGGTTTGAATCTGGGAAAGCGGCGTTGGAGCGGGAATAGGTTCGCCATCTTCTTCCAGCCCGTACAGGACAATGCCGAGCAGTTCCCGCGCGGACAAAAGCGCATCGTGATCGTCCGTTCCGCTTGTCGCGCAATCCAGATCAGGGAAAACAACAGCGATTTCCTTGCCGGGGTCATAAGTGAAAACGGCAGGGGTAGAAATATCGCTCCGGCTTCTTCATGTCGGATACCTCCTTTGAATGGTCGGGAGGGAGCCGGGGCTATTCAAACTTTAACCCCGACCGCCGTTCAATGCTTTTGAGCGTAGGAACGGGAATGTCTTTGTCAGGATGTTTGACGGTTGTTCGTCCCTTTTGGGTTGGGTGCTTGAACTGGTGATGACTTCCCGAGAAAAATCCACGTGTAACAAATACTATTATATTTGTCAATTGAGAACGCAAACTAATCCGCCTTTTTAAGGTATCTTCCAAGTCTTGAACCAGTAACGATATTGTCCGAACGTCGGCAATTTATCCTGCGGAGGAAGAATAGGGACGAGTGCTTTCCCGTCTAATACTTTATTTTTCAGTCCATCATCCCGATTCCTGACCCATCATTTCACGAATTAAACCAGACCCTCCAGGCTCCTGCATTCGACAAGTTTCCGAATATGCAAAAGAAGAGCTCTCGATTCACCATTAAGGTATATCGAGAGCTCTTCTTCGCGACATCGATGCGGTCGAGAGGACAATGGTATCAATCTAACGCAGCACAATCTTGTTCAATGCCGTTTGTATATCTTCCTTTCATGCTTTTCCCAAACGGTTTAATAAAATAAACCATTCTCATAAAAACAGTTTTTCTTCAAAGAACTACCGTCATTTTCTTAGCAATCTCAGATAATTTTTGGTTTTTTAAAAAGTCCTCCATTTTCTCTTCAGCCGATACCATCACCTTCTGAACTAAACACTCTGATCCATGATTCATTTCACAGTCGAATAAGGAGGCGGAGCCTTCAATGGCATGAATCACGTCGAGAAACGAGATTTCTTCCCAATTCCGTTTTAAGCGATATCCACCATTGGCTCCTGAAGTCGATTCAATCATTCCTGCCTTGACCAGCTTGGTAAGGATTTTGGATAAATACGTTGGAGAAACCTCTTGTCTCTCCGCCAATTGCTGTACGCCGATAAGTTTGTTCGGCGGGAATGCGGCAAGAAAGAGCATCGTATGAAGAGCATAGTTTGTCGCTTTAGAAAATTTCATAACGTGATGTTCACCTCAATTATGGACTTTATGTGCCCATAATAACTTTTTATATTGGCTTATGTCAAATATCGCCTCCCTTATTACTCCTTTATTCGTTGTAACTGGCAACACTCCAAGACCTACGATTCCACTGAACCTTTACCATATGGAACAAAGAAAGTAAGAAGAAAACCACTCGCTGCAACGAGGGCTAGTGACCAAAACGCGGCTTGAATTCCTTGATGCATATTGATCGGAAAAGAGAATGAGCTATAATCTGCGGTAATTGTCACCAGGGTGATGAGCAGTGCCCCGCCCATTGACATGCCCAATGTACGTATGGCCGTGGTCATCGGCGAAGCGTAATTCATCATCGAATTCGGCAAGCTCGCCATGGCAAAAGCAGTAATTGGGGTCATCATAAAACCGACCCCGGTCATAAGCAACGCATATAACCCTACCAACAGACCATACGGAGCGTGAATCGATAGCGCTATCGTTAATAGAGCCGTTACGGCGGCTATCCCGAAGAAGCCGATCCGAATCAAATAGCGACCGCCATAACGGTCGTAGATTTTACCCGATACCACTCCGGACACCCCCATCAGCAATGCACCTGGGAGCAGCATTAGCCCCGATTCTCTAGGCAGTAGTCCCCTGACATTTTGTGCATATATCGGGAGCAGCAGTTCCACCCCGGCCATCACAATGAACAGGACTACGCCTATAATCGATGCATAAGTAAATCTCGGGTAACGAAATACGTTGAAATCAAGCAAAGGGACGGCCAGTTTGAATTGGCGCTTCACAAACAGAAACGACAGTGCGAATCCCACGATAAGGAAGGTCAGCGCAAGCCGAATCCCTTTTCCCTGATCGCTAAGGATACTAAATCCATACAACAGACTGCCGAAGCCCAAACTTGAATAAAGAATCGATCTCCAGTCCAATTTCGCTTTATGCGTATCCCAAACGTTTTCCAAGCAATAATAGGCGACAAACAGGTTCGCGATCGCTATGGGCGCCACCCCATAGAATAAGATTCTCCAAGAATGATGTTGAATCACGAAGCCGGAAATCGTCGGCCCCAGTGCAGGGGCGAGTCCCACAATGAGACTGGCCAGTCCCATCGCTGCCCCGAGTTTTTCCTTTGGGAACACTAGGATAATCGTATTCAGGAACACCGGTACCAGCAATCCGGCGCCAATCCCCTGAATAATTCGTCCGCTTAGGATCAATGTGAAGTCGACGGAGAAGCCGGCAATTAGCGTCCCTGTCGTAAAGGCCCCAGCGGATGCGAAAAACAGGGTTCGCGTCGAGTATTTTCCGATCAGGAATCCCGTCACAGGGATGACAATTCCAGAAACCAGAAGATAGACGGTGATCAGCCATTGCGCCCGATTGACCTGGATTCCAAGGTCAAGCATCATTTGTGGCAAAGCCGTGTTCAGCATGGTTTGCATGAGTTGTGCCAAAAAATTCGCGACGATTAGAGATGCGACAATGATTACAGGTTTTCTTTTCATAACGTTCCTCAATTTACTACAGACACTCCAGTTTGTAGATATTACAGATATTTTTTGTCCATTATATAGTTAAAGAAATTACTTATGGGAAAATTCTTGGACACCGGTGTACATGCTCTGATCCTTCAACTGAATAAGCACCTTGCCAAAACGCCCACCCTGCTGGATGACAACCTTATCCGTCGGATAGGTCCGTTCCAAATAATTGGCTATGATTTTCCTGTTCTGGTCGTCCGCAGGCAAACCGAAGATTCTCAGCCATTCCATCACCTCCTGGAGCGCCGTGTCTCTAGGTACCTCTGTAGATTTCATTTCCCGGGTTACGAGCGACTGATAGGAATACCCTTTGAGATACAGTAAATGGAGCAAATAAGCCATTTCCAAATGTTCCGTTTTCATGGGCTGATCAGTGACCAAAGGCCAAATCTCTTTTACCAGACTGTGCTCCCTGGAGCCGACAGACAGGCTGATATAGCAATACTGTCGTGCGCAGCTCAGCACTTTCTCCACACTCTCCCAGTCGGCAATAACCGGGCACATGGAGACAAATACGAAATCAAAGGCTTTTTCCCACCCCTTTGCTTGAATATCAATGTCTTCAAAAGGCTCAGCCACAATCTCTACATTCCCGTTCTTTAATCCCGTTATATTACTTTTCAAGAGCTCAACTAATGGAAGACTAGGCTCCACAGAAGTAACACTAGCCCCTCTCTCCGCAAACGGCACTGTAAATCCGCCTGAGGCCGCTCCAATGTCTAATATGGAGGTATCTTTAAATGTCACACCCTGACTTTCCAGCCAATTCATTATCCGTTTTGTTCTTCGCCTGCCTTCTTCGCTAAACGCCTGCTCGTTAAATGACTTTGCCCTATGGTCAAAAGTATGTGCTGGATCAATTCCAACTTTTTTCATTTTGCTAATCGCTGTATCTGGATCCTTCTTCCAAGCTGCTTCCCAAACGGCATCATTAAAAAAATCGTTCGTCATCATCCTCTTCATCCCTTTCTGTTTGATGCAGTCATTACACTTATGACTTTTGAAAAAAGTCCTTCTCTCTAAGAAACTTTTCCCCAAGAGAAGGACATGTCCACTTAGAGCTAAACGAAATCCTCTTCGGTCAGCTCCATGTTGATGCCAATCGCCGCTTTGCTTCCGCCTGCTGCGGCATAAATCAACTGGGAAGGCATGACGTAAGCTGCATCCCCGGCGGCATACACACCTGGAACCGAGCTTTTGCCCCACTCATTTGTGGCGATACCGCCAAACTCATTTACCTCATAACCAAGCGAACCCTGAAAAGACGCCTTCGGTTTCCATTCCGGTGTAATGAATCCTCCCGTTCTCTCGATTCGCGTGCCATCTGCAAATTCCACCTGCCGCAATTTCCCCTCATGACCGATAAACATCGTTACTGCTTGTTCAACCACTTCGATGTTTCTGGATTTCAACAGTTGTTTTTGATCGTTGTCCAGAACCGCATGCCCATTTGTACAAACCACAAGATCTTTACTCCAGGTATAGAGCAGCTTGGCCATATGAAACACTCCAGAGTTCTCGGAAACAACAATTAGCGGCTGATCTCGAAGCTCCCAACCATCGCAGTAGGGACAACTGAACAAACTTGTTCCATAACAATCACGCAAACCTGGAATATCCGGGAAAATCTCCCTAAGTCCAGTGGTGATCAGTAATTTGCGTGCTTCAATCCGTTTTCCGGTTGACGCCACGGCGACGAACCTGTGATCAGTCCGGTGAATCTCGGTTACCTCCCAAGGTAAAAGTTCAACGGAGGGATACCCCAGAACCTCCTCATATGCAATACGCCTAAACTCGGCGGGTGTCACACCGTCTCTTGTTATAAATCCATGAGAGGCATGTGTAACCGCATTTCGGGGCTGGCTGTTATCAAATAACGCAACACTGCGTCTGGCCCGCCCAAGTACCAGAGCCGCATTGAGTCCTGCCGGGCCTCCGCCGATAATAGCACAATCATAAATCAAAAGAATCTCCCCTTTTTTGTTGATTTATTTGGAGCCAACAAGCTGCTGCAGTTCACCTTTCGACAATATGCCTATTTCTTTATATAGAGGCTGTCCATCTTTGAATATAATGGTTGTCGGGATGCTCATAATCTGAAATTGTGAAGAGGTTACCGGATTTTCGTCTACATTAACTTTAACGACTTTAATGGAATCATTTGCTTCCCTTTCAAACTCCTCTAATACAGGTGCAAACATTCTGCATGGACCGCACCAAGCGGCCCAAAAATTCACTACTGTTATACCTTCCGTTTGCACCATCTCATTAAAAGTAGAATCTTTCGCATGTTGAATAGCCATCGTGATCTTCCTTTCGATTAAATATACTATGGATATATAATATCTTTAATTTGTCATAAGATGGGTCTAGTAATCTTGTCCGGCGTTGTTGCCAGTAAATGGAACATCACCTCAAACGCATAATCAGTGGCTTGTGAGTTTTCATAGCACTCCTCCATTCGAATTAAAGACTTCATGTATCTATGATAACTTTGTTTTGGATAAGATGCAAGTCAGTCCCAAGAAAATTTAGCCAAACCCAGGCCAGTTGTATTCTTTTGGCCTGTGATCGAGCCAACAACAGCGGACAGGCCAGGGTGTTTTGCATCATCCTAGTCTGCCGCTGTTGCTCTTATCGGATCGGTATTAGTTTTCGTCAAAATGGATCGGCGCAATGCCTTCCGCTCGCCACACCGTGCCTCTTTTCTCGTACTCGAATAACTGTTCTACAGCATTTGCGATTTGAGGACCTAACTCACGATCAACCAAATACAAGGCCACATCAAGACCCGAAGTCACGCCTCCCCCGCTTACGAAGCGAGGACCATCTTCAACGACTCTTGCTTCAATCGGAATTGCACCGAGAGCTCCTAACGCTTCCATGCCTATTTGATTGGTAACCGCATGTCTATCTTTCAACAAACCTCCCATCGCAGGCAGCAGTGTACCACCGCATACTGTAGCTACAATAACTTCCTCATTGTTAAAAGCTTGTTTCAATTTCTCCGACAAGCCCGTCATCATGGCCTTCTTTAAAATATTCGGAATGGTATCTTCCGAATTTCCTGCTGGCTTGCCCGAAGCCCCGGGCACCAAAATGATTCCAGGACGCTTGGGGTCTAATGCAGCTTGCGCTTCGAGAGCCGGCCCGTTCAGACCGCTCGGGACAGAACGCTTGCCTTCCGCGGAAACCAATTCCACAGTAACTGCTCCGTTTGAGTACATTCCCGCAGCAGCAAATACTTCGTATGGTGCTAATGCGTCCAGCAGATCGAAACCATCGAACAAGACGATTTGAACATGCATCCTTTTGTCTTTGAATGGATCATTATTTTTTTTTGAATTCGCACTTGCTGCAGAGGTAACTAGACATAGAACTAGTACAAACGACATGAGTACTCCTATAATTTTTTTCATCCTACCACTGCCTTTCTGGATCGATTGATATTTCTGATAATGATGTTAGGAATGATCAACAGCAGCACAATAGAGCCGTAAACCCCTATTGTATAGCTGGTAGCGTAGTTGAGACCAAATCCCTGATAAAAAAGGGAGGTGATGAGATGAATTGTCATGTTCGTAAAACAAAAGGCGTAACTTCGGATCATCCAGTTCCGGTGCCGAATGATGCGTTTCTTTTTGATTTGTACAAGCGCCGTAATGGTGATAAACAGCCATATTAGATTAAGAGCGTTGAACCCCATACTGCTTATTTTTCCTCCGGTAGCATAAGGAGCCATATATCCGGAAGTAATCACGACAAGAAGGACGGATACTAAATAAACGTAGCCGTTTATACGGTGGAACTTGCGGCTTTTTTCAAGGACGCGGTTGGAGAAGTTGAGCAACCCTGTCGCCATGGCGATGCAGGCAAACGCAACATGAACGTGCATAACGTTGATCCAGACCGGAAGATTAAGTTCGCGCTTCAGGCCGATTTTATGGCTTATAAACGCCTTTGCTTCGGGATCGATAATAAAATTGGCCACCAAAGCGTAAAGGATAAATAGAATACTGATGCAGGCCAATAAGCCGTATGATATTTTCCACTCCTTCATGCGATCCATCCCCTCATTTTAATTGCCAAATCGCATTTATGGGTTAGGTAACACGCTTGCCTGTTAATTTGGATGCAGGCAGTATGCCGGCCCTGGCGAATCCAATCATGTCATCTCCACGCACGGTAACTTCGAATTTTAGATTTAACCGCATAGGTTTCGTGACGCGCAGCGACCAGGTGAGCTTATTGTCCTGAAGTAAGGGATTTATAAACTCGACCGTCTCATCCCCTTGTGTAGCCTGGCCTTGGACCAACCCATTCCTTATGGAAATGGAGAGCTTGACCTCCAGTTTTCCAACAGGCGTAGCAATTGTTGTATCCCAATCCCCGTCGAAGTCAGATTCTCCGGGTAATTTTATATCCGGGGTATCATAAATCATCCCCATATTGTTCGTCGCGTTCGTTTCTTCGTCGGTCTCTGCCTTGTGAGAGCCAGGCGCCCTTCCTTCTTCCCGCCAGACCGTTCCTCTCCGTTCGTATTCGAACAGTTGCTCTACCGCGTGCGCGATGCGCGGTCCAAGCTCGCGTTCCACCAGATACAGCGCTACATCGAGTCCCGAAGTAACGCCGCCACCAGTGACCAGGTTGCCGCTATCCACTACGCGTGCAGGAACGGGAATGGCTCCGGTTGCTCCAAGTACATCCATGCCCAGATGATGCGTTACCGCTGGTCTGCCCTCCAAGAGCCCTCCCATGGCCAGTAACAGGGAACCGCCGCAAACCGTGGCAACGATGATGTCATTTTGCCCGAGTGCTTGCTCAATCATTTCAACCAATTCGGTATTCAGTGCCCGCGACAGAATGGCTGGGGGCGAATTCGGCCCATCTCCTTCGACGTCGCCCGACGCGCCAGGTACAAGAATGATGCCTGTTCGTTCCGGGTTCAGTCTGCCACTCGCTTCAATTTTTAACCCGTTGATGCCGCTGGTGACGGATCTCGGCCCTTCAGCGGTAACGAATTCTACGCTTAACGCGTGTTCAGCATACATTGCCGCGGCACAAAAAACTTCGTAAGGTGCAATGGCATCCAGAAGGTCAAAGCCATCAAAAAGCACGACTTGAACCGTTAACATCCATAAACCTCCTCATATTCAAAGTCAATAGATTGATCCTCGAACCTGCGGATCGTATCAGGGAAAAGTTATTTTGTCAGAAGATCCTTCAGCCTGTGATATTCCTTCTCGTCGATTTCACCACTCGCCATCCGACCTTTTAGAATCAATGCGATGTCACGGTCTTTTGGATTGGAATCTCTGTAGCGATGACGAATCAGATAAATTCGAATTGCGACAAAAGAAAAAAGCGTAAGACAAAATAGAGCACCGAATGGAAAAAATGAGAAACTTCCGTATTCCAAGTTTGTCAACCTCCTTCATCCGTTTTTGCGTAGAACGGGCCCTAACTCGCGATATTTGCTGTCCGACTCGGCAAGAAGTATCGTAACAAACGAGTATCTCAAATGAAGTTGTATAAAGGTCACAAAACAATAAACAAATCATCACAAATTAGGTGGTTCTGTTTGTTGCATGGGGTTAAATGATAAACTAGTTTTCAAAGGTGGGATATTCATGAGTGAAATCAGTACCATACTGGTTGTAGACGATGATCAAAGCATTGTTGAACTATTGAGCGACTTTTTAGAGTATGAAAATTATCGCGTTATAACCGCTTGCGATTCTGTTCAAGCTTGGACATTGTTTGAGCAGAATTCCATTCATTGTATTGTTCTTGACATCATGATGCCGGGTCAAAACGGGTTTGAGTTATGTCGCCGGATTCGGGAGAAGAGTAACGTTCCGATCCTTTTCTTGAGCGCACGCAGCGACGATGTGGACAAGATTCGCGGCCTGACGCTCGGCGGCGATGATTA
This sequence comes from Paenibacillus sp. SAFN-117, assembly GCF_051966115.1. Classification (NCBI taxonomy): domain Bacteria; kingdom Bacillati; phylum Bacillota; class Bacilli; order Caryophanales; family Paenibacillaceae; genus Paenibacillus; species Paenibacillus sp. SAFN-117. The sequence continues at coordinate 95,650 of NZ_JBQCLK010000014.1, read as the reverse complement.
TATTGTCAAAACCGCTTCACCCGGTGAAATTGTAGCCAGGATAAAAGCTGTACTACGACGTTCTGTTTCCCAACTGCAAATGAGTGAGAGAATCTTGGATTTTGGCCGCATCAAGCTAAATCTATCCACAAGAGAAGTATTCGTGGATGGGAAGAGTGTAGTGCTCACCCCGAGGGAATATGAATTATTGCGATTATTTGCCGAACACCCCAGGCATGTTTTTTCATATGAACAGATACTTTCGAAATTTTGGAATGGGGTAGGTGACAGGCATACGATTCGGGTGCACATCGGTCGACTTCGCGAGAAAATTGAATCCGATCCGAACCATCCTCAATACCTAGTCAACGTATGGGGAATAGGGTATCGCTTCGAGGGAGGTTAAGATGAGAACACTTCGTATTCGTTCGTTTACTATACTGCTTTTCTTCTTCTTAATGTTAGTGCCGTGGATCTTTTATGTGACAACACACTTCATAGAGACAAAAACGCTCAGCTTCGCAAAAAACGGAGCTCAAGCCGAGATTCTGCAAGGACAATGGATCGAGAAGATCGTACAGCTGATCGAAACCAATTCGAACAAATGGAGGGATCCGAATTGGCAAAACCAATTGCATCATGAGTTGCAACAAGCGAAAATGGAAGCGGCTATTCTATCTGCATCAGATCAAGAAATTTACCGTTCTAATCCACAGAGCCATGGCATATTGCCTTCTACCGAACGGTTCTCCATTATAGAGGACGGGCATTTGCTCGGAAAGGTCATTATTTATCTTCCGAAGTCAAATGCGGCTAAGTTCATTTCGATATTTACCGGGCTATTGTTAGCTTTTTTTATTGTCGGTGTTGAAATGCGAAGGTTTCTTCTTAAGCCTCTCGAAAAGATGAGCTTTGCAGCCAGAAAAGTCGCTGCAGGAGATTGGGACGTAGAGTTGCCTGGATCCTATATCACCGAAATCTCTGAGGTACGCGATGCATTCGAAATGATGGTGAATGGAATGCAAAAAGCTTTTCAAAAACAAGCGGAATTGGAAGAAGAGCGCCGATTCGTCATTACAGCTGTCGCTCATGATTTGCGTACCCCATTGTTCGCTTTACGAGGTTACTTGGATGGTCTGGAACAAGGCATTGCCCAATCCCCGGATAAAATAACCAAATATTTGGCCGTTTGTAAGGAAAAATCGGCGCAATTGGACCGGTTGGTAGAGGACCTGTTCACATTTACAAAGATGGAGCATGTGCAGATGGATCTTCATCATCAGAAGATTGATATTAAATTCATCATCCTGAAATCGATTGACAGTTTAAGTCCGCTAGCTCGCCAAAAGAACCTCTCGATTTCGACCCATATTGAAGACGACTGCTTCATTAACGGTGATGTGCATTTATTGGAACGAGCGATGAACAATTTGTTGGATAATGCCGTCAGACACACACCCTCGTATGGTGAAATTGTTGTTCAATGTTATAAAGAAGGTAACAAAATAAAGTTTATGATCCGTGATACCGGCCCGGGCTTCTCCTCGGAAGAACTACATCGAGTTTTTGAACCTCTATATCGTGGTGAAGCATCTAGAAATCGTTCAACTGGAGGTAGCGGATTAGGGCTGACCATTTCACAACGAATTGTAAGGCTTCACGGAGGTGAGCTCTCCGCAGGCAACCATTCGGAAGGCGGAGCGCTGCTAACGGGTTGGATACCTGTAACTAACCCAGGCTAAAATCGAAGAACGAACGTTACTGGACAATTTTCCTGATCACAATAAGGAAACATCCCCTGAAGTTCTTTGCTTTGTGGGATAGCGCCAGCAGATAAAAGGCATACCTCAAATACCCTGATTGAAAAGCCATGATACCAAAAGAATTACAATTAGCCATGGAGCCTCCGTCTTGGACGCAGTTTCCGCTCATGTTATGATAACTTAATCAACACAAATCATTTCCGAAAGGTTGAGATTTTCCTGCCATCGGTAACGACCATTGCAATGAAGCTCTTGGGAAAAGATCCTGAGAGCTTTTCATTGTAGATGAACAGAAAAGGAGAAATAAACATGATTCGGAAATCAGCATTGATTGTGTATCTGATCATTTCTTTCGGTTGGACATGGGGGTGTTGGATTTCAGCTTATCGGTGGAGCAGATCGACAGACCATTTTTTACGAACGGATATGACGATTTTTCATCTTGCCGGAAATTTTTCCATTGTTCAACTGTTATTCGCACTAGGCGTGTTCGGTCCTTTGCTCGGATTCCTTGCGGTCCGTACCCGAGAGGGAGTTATACTGTTCAGACGTCCGGGTCGAGCTGATATCCGTTTCGCATTATCTATTCCGATCGTGATCGCAATTCCGATGTTCGTACTCAGCATCCTGCTCAGCAGTTTGGCGGATGCAACATGGCAAGCGGTTGCGTTATCCGTAATCGGATATTTCATTTCAAATGTGCTGACAAGCGGAACCGAGGAGTTTGGTTGGCGCGGATATCTGTATCCTTATTTGAAGACAAGGGAACAAGATTTCTGGCACGCTGCATGGAAGGGGGGCTTCATCTGGGCATTATGGCACTATCCGTTGCTCTTTATTTTGTATGTGGACGCGGGGCTGGCTGTTCTTGTGCCTTCTCTGATTGGATTTACAGCGTCCATCGTCGCCATGAACTATATCACCAATTTTATCTTTGAACGATCAGGCTCCATCCTGCTTGTGATGGTGTTGCATGCCTTGAACAATACGGTCAGTTTTACTTTGATCAGTCTGTACCCGGAAACACCGTTCACGATTGTGAGCAGTCTGATGGCGTGGGCGGTTGTCGGATACTTGGAGAAAACATGGACAACTGGCGGCTGGCCGAGGACGAGTGAATGAACAGATCAATGTAGTGGTAATCTGGCAAGATAACTACTGCATGATATCCCGTTTCAGTCATTCGGCGTCCATTTAGCCGTACAGTGGTGAGAGCCACTACCCGCTGCTCGTGTCTGCGATCAGCCAGTTCGCTATCGACTGACGCGACAGTTTCACCCCTGACCGCATAAACAGTTGTTCCTGACGATAACGGTGCAGCACCCCACGTATTTCTGATTCACCACAATCGATGGCGAGGTCGAGTGCCCAGACACCATGGGCACAGGTATGAGACAGGTGAGGATTGGCGCGTATCGTTTAAGCAGGGCATGCTGAACATTTCGCTTTTTAGCCGTGCACGACGGGTCTAGCGTGCAGCAGCGCGATGATGACGATAAAGCTCCTGGATGACCAGCAGTTCTTTGACAGACCTCGTGTCAGCCGAGTTGTCGCCGCTCGCTTTCGTTGACGAGAGCTGGGCGGCGATTTCTTACGCTTGGATAATTTCGCAGAGCTCATTTTTTCTTGAGCAGTGTGTGAACGAATACTGGTAAGCAGTTTTAATTAGTCGAATATAAAAATAAAACCCGGATAAATCTTTGATCGTCTCGATCTGTCCCATCTTGAGCATCTCCCCGTCCCCATAACCTTTCGCTTCTCTCTATGAATAGGATACAGGAGTCTTCTGTTGCGGTCTATTCCCCCACGATTTATTGGGGGATTTCTGCTTGTTTTTTCCGGGGATTTCACTTTGCTCTTTCGGGGTACTTTTAGTCTACATTACACACTCGATTAGCCGGCTGCCCGAAGCGTTGGATCTTCCTGTCGAACCGCGCTTGCACACGAGTTATCTGCCGCAGGAGATGATTCGTTTTATTGGTCGTACATGGGAGGGGGCGCCTCTTGAGGAGCATCATCTTATTGAATTTTCCCGTTTTTACTACAAAGAGTGGCTTGAGCGGTTGAATCGGCAAAAACCGCGAATTGAACAAACGAAAAAGGCCTTTCGTGACTCCTCCCTTCAGATGGATGAGATCGACCAAGAGGTAAAACGTTTGGATAACAAGTGGGAGCACCTTCATTCGTCTGTTGAAGAAAAAAGGGAAACCTTTAAAAAGGTTATGAAATGAAGCAAATTGAACTGCAGATGATCGGAGAAGCCGGATCTTGACGGGAGATCAGCTGGGGTTCCAATCACGTGCACGATTCATCGTATAACGGGCACATGGTTTGCGCTTCCGCCCGGACCGCGTCCCTCATCTCGGCGGGCATGAGCGCTTTCGCTTGTCTTCCATAACCGAGCACAATGGAGCAAGCGGAGTCGAGCGTATGGAACTCGACCTCCTCCTCGACCCATCCATTGGCAGGCAAAGCTGTGGCAGCCTCCGCAGCCGACCATCCCGTTGGTCGACTACTAATCATTCTATTGCGCCGTCAGGATTTGTGGACCTTCAGCCGTGATGGCGATCGTATGCTCGTATTGGGCGGCAAGCTTACGGTCCAGCGTCCGCGCGGTCCAGCCGTCCGGATCGATTGTCATGTAATAGGTGCCTTCGGTGATCATGGGCTCGATCGTGAACACCATGCCTTCCTTGATGCGGGGGCCTTTGCCGGGATTGCCGATATGCACATAAGTCGGCTCCTCGTGCAGGTCACGACCGATGCCATGGGCGAGAAGGTCGCGCACGACGCCGAAGCCGTGCGACTCCGCATGCCGCTGGATCGCGCTTGTCACGTCACCGAGCCGATTGCCGGGCTGCGCCTGCGCGATGCCGAGGTCAAGGCATTCCTTCGTGACGCGCATCAGCTTCTCGGCCGTAGGCGAGATCTTCCCGACCGCATAGCTCCAGGCCGAATCGCCGAGCCAGCCGTCGAGCTCCGCAACCGTGTCGATCGTCACGATATCGCCTTCCTCAAGTGGCTTATCGCTAGGAAATCCATGCGCGATCACGTCGTTGACGGAGGCGCACGTCGCATATGGATAGCCCTTGTAGCCCTTCTCGTATGGCTTGGCGCCATGCTTCAAAATAATGTCCTCGAATATGCGATCAATCTCGTTCGTCGTGATGCCCGGTTTGATGAGCGGGGCGATCGTGCGATGGCATTCGGCCACCACTTGGCATGCCTTGCGGATGGCCTCAATTTCATGCTTGCTTTTTAGGATAATCATGTTCGTATCAGGACTCCTTCGTAATAGCTTGCATTGCGAGCTGGGCGATTCGATCGACGTCCAACTCGGAAGCGCCCGTATAGTAGCGTAGCCCGCTGCAGCCGACCAGCACGACAAGCATATGGTCGACGCTGTCGTCTTCGCGCCGGGCGATCGATTGAAGCGGGACGTACAAGCGTTCCATGAATCGTCTCTTGACGGGGTGCCGATCCTTCTCAGGCAAGCCTGCATAATGTTCCGCCGCCATTTTGTAGACGAGATATGCGCGGGCATCCGACTGCCACAGCCGGAGCAACGCCTTGCAATACGTCAACAGTTGACTATCATTCGGGCTTCCGCCTCTGATATTCGCCCATTCTGCCAGGGCTTGCTCGCATCGCTCGAAGCCGCTATCCAGCACATCTTCGATTAATAAATGTCGGTTGGGGTAATAATGGTATACCGTGCCGTAACCGAGTTTGGCCTCGCGGGCGACGTCGCGAATATCAAAGCTGCCTCCCGTGCGGAAGTAGGCGTGCGCGGCGGCGTCCAGGATCTGTTCTCTGCGCTGCATGCGGATCAGCTCATTTTGTTCTTTGGTACGGGGGCACATGGACGAATGAACCTCCTTGTTTAGACCTGCAAATTTGTCGATGAAAATATAATAAAGCATGGGGCGAGGAGATGCAAATATTCAGGCGACAGTAGCAGCATTAAGTTCCTCACGGATAACGATCGTTGAACTTTGCTCAGCTGCGAATCTCGAAAAGCGAGCCCCATGTAGAGAAAGGGAGCTCGCTTTTTTAAACGATGATTTTGTCTTTCGTTGTGTCATAAAAGCGAGGCAGCAAGTTGTACAGATTAGGGCGATTTTGGACTCATATTAAAGTCGACCGGCGCAATGCCTTCCGCTCGCCACACCGTGCCTCTTTTCTCGTACTCGAATAACTGTTCTACAGCATTCGCGATTTGGGGCCCTGATTCGGGTTTGCTGAACGATTTTTATCCCGCGCTTCATTCAGCAAATTCAGATCGGTCGGATACGCCACATCCGCCGGGGCGCAGGTGGCGTCCACCAACAGTGTCCCTTGATTCGGTTGTTCTGGCGTTTCCGACGCCGCGGTGGAATCGATGGCCTCATCGGTCTCAAGTTCGGACGCTTCCGGTGGCGCCGCCGATCACGTTGCTTGGATCGTTGTCATCGTCTCTCATTTCCTTCGCGCCCTCGGTGGCGATGATCTCGTTCAGCTCGGCCAGCACGTCCGTCAGACGTTTGCGGAAATGCGTCATCATGGAATGGTGGAACGGCGGCTTCATGACAAATCCGGGCAAACCGATGAAGTATTGCATATAGGGATTCTCGCTGATCGACGCCAGGGTTTCTCTATCGGTCAACTGCATGCGCTCCTGAATGATCAGCGCGCCGAGCCCATCCGCAGGCTGATCGTTTGCTGACCGCGGAAGGTGTCTTTGAAGAAACGACCGTATTTCTGTTCAGCCGCCGCCCACGACACCAACTGAGCCAACTGAACCCAGCGATTCCCTTCATCCAGTTTTCCGCCGAAGGGAAGAAAGAAATCGCCAGGCAGGATCAATTGATTGTCGAGGTGTGCTGTCGTCTTGAACATTTTCATCGCTCCTTCTGCAAGGATTTTGGGCTGTTTTCCGAAGATTCCTTTGCATATGATTTCGACATACAAATCCCGAATCCCTTGTGCTTACTCGACCGAACCCCATAATACTGGAGGTACTCTTCTTTTTCAAAGTTCAATATAATTCATTACAGGAATAGCTCCTAACATTTTTTGTTTTAACAAAAGAGTAAGCGATTACAGTAGGCAACGGAGTTCCTTGATTTTCTTTTATGTTACATAACTCAACTTTTGCACCTAGAAAATCAATGTAAAACCAGTTGTAGAACGGTCTTACGGTCTGTTGAATAGCCAGCTTGCCAAAATAGAAAAACACCACTTCGTTTGGTAAAGTGAGAGTGTCAAGCCATCACTACCAGACAGAACCATCATGATAGACCATCAGCCCGATCTGAATCAACTGCCAAACGAATTAAAGCCTGCTTTTCAAGAACTGAAAGTGATGAAACATCTTCAACAAGCCGGATTCCGTAAGCGATTTGGCTTTAGCTGTGCTCGGCTATTCCAACTCGTCTTTGTCCTTCTGTTTCACCAGAAGAATTGGTTTCGACTGCTCGAGAGCAGCAAGGGCGACTCCTTTCCCGGCAAGGATGCCGTCTATCGTTTCCTCAACCATGCAGGCTTTGCCTGGCGTCGTTTTCTGACGTCGCTCAGCGTCGCGACGGTGCAGAAGGTCAGCGTGCTTACGTCGGCAGATCGGACACCGTCTTCATCGTCGACGATTCCATGTTCGAACGCAACCGCAGCAAAGCCGTTGAGTTGCTGGCCAGGTTCAAAGATCATGCCACCGGCGCTTATTACAAGGGATTTCGTATGCTCACCATGGGATGGTCCGACGGCCATACCTTCCTGCCGCTGGACTTCGCGCTGCTCAGTTCCGGCAAATCTGCCATTAACGGCATGAACGAGAAGATCGACAAACGGACGAACGGGTATAAGCGACGTCAAGAAGCACTCCTGTCGGCTCCGCAGGTGATTGTATCGATGTTGGATCGCGCGCTTGCCGCCGGAGCCACGGCCTCCTATGTCTTGATGGACAGTTGGTTCACGCACGCGCCCCTCATTGGCGAGATCGCCTCCCGCGGGCTCGACGTGATCGGCATGGTCAAGAACGACAATAAGCGTTTCCTTGTTCAAGGCCGGAAGCTGTCGCTCAAAGAACTATACACCGCAGCGTCTCCGGTGCAAAGCAAGAAACGAGGCATCCTTCGTTCGATTCGAACCGAGCTTGCCTCCGGCATACCGGTTCACGTGGTATTCGTCCGTCATCGCACGAAGAAGAACGAATGGCTCGCGGTGCTGACGACGGATCTTTCCCTCTCCGTGGAGGACGTGATCCGTATTTACGGGATCCGCTGGGGCATCGAGGTCTTCTTCAAGTGCACCAAGTCGCTGCTTCGTTTGCAGAAGGAGTTTCAAGGCCGCTCCTATGATTTACTGATCAGCCATACGACGATTGTATTCTCCCGCTATATTTTGCTGGCCTGGCAGCATCGGCAAAGTACGGATGCTCGCTCGTTCGGCGGTCTGTTTTATGTGTTGTGCGACGAAGTTGGCACATTGGACTGGGCCATCGCCTTGCAGCAACTGCTCGATCTGATCAACGAAATCACTACGAAAGCAGGAAAAAAGCTTTCGGCTCTGATTCAACGTCAACTCCAGCAATGGATTGCAACTTTACCCAGCTACATCAAGGCCTGTTTGCCCATTTCATGCTGCGAAAGTTGAGTTACATAACCCTTCCCTCCCATTAAATTTCATAGCTATCAGAAAAAGATACTGAAGCAATATCATGTTGTCTACTATATGATGACGATTGAAATCAGAATATGTAACAGAAGAGATCAAAATTATTATGTTACTATCTTTTCTGATTCTTATGAAGTCGCTTTTTGCGGATTGGATGCCCGTTACAGAACAAACATTGTCATTAGTTTTGAAAAAGAATATTACGTTACCTCGGGCAACACCTACAGAGTGGTGACAACAGCCACTATCAAAGAGAGGAACAGAATTTTAGAAACCGCAACTAGCACCTCGGCCCAAGTAAAATACTAACTATTTATTTGAACCATTAGAAATAGACAATAGTAGCGGTAGAGACAATAATCGTTTATAATGAAATTATAATCCGAAAGCATCGGTCAAAGTAACCTCGGGAGAGTTTTCCCCGGGGTTACTTTGTTTTTAGCTATAAACATTTTGTACGTTCATTTGAAACGGCCGCCCATACAGCACCTGTTGATCGGCGTCAAACAAATTCCGGTAAACCACTTGTCCGCGAGTGGATGAAGCATCGACGACCTTGCCGTTTCCGGCATAGATGCCAACATGGGTAATGTCCATAAACCGACCATTGCTGGCATAGCTCCAAAAGACCAAATCGCCCGGAGCCAAATCTTCAAAACGGATTGTCCACCCGTTATCGACACAATGTCTGGCTTGTTCAGCCGCCGTCCGCGGCAACTGAATGCTCAACTGCCGGTACACCCATTGAACAAGATAACTGCAATCTGTATAGCGGTCTTGCCCGGCCAAAACTTGACTGTATGGATCGCCCAAGCGAGTCAATGCCAAGCGGACAGCTTCACCGCCCCATTCCCCTTTCGGCAGATCGTGATAAACGATTTCAAGCTGCTCAGTCGTTAACCCAACATCCATATCTTTACCGAGAAGCGCGAACATGAGCGGGCGGAACTCCGCCGACAACATTTCATGCATGATCTCTCTTTGTTCGATTGTAAAGTCGTAGATGTCGGCCTGCTGCCCAGCAGTATGACTGGCAACTGTAATGTGCAATACCGATTCATACCAGGTTATCGTTTCCTTACTCGTGCTCCCATCTTCATGTTCCACCGTAATCGTTTCCCTGTGTTCAATCGTTTCCACGTAAGAGTCCAGTTGATTCATGTCCCAAAAGACGGAGCGAATCACATCCACCCGAGTGGCGTCCAGTGTGGCTACGTCCATGCCGTTTTCGCTGTCCATTACGGTACGAACCGCAAAGACCGCGATGACGTCCATCCAGTTATCGATGCGAGTATTATCAGCGCTTCCGAGATAATGGATTTCTACACGATCCACTGAGCCTGCATCCCGACGTATGTCCTCCAGTCGGACAGCAAATTCGTTGTCGATGTCTTGTACGATGTCAGAAAGCGGCAATACATCGCTATCCGTATTATCACTGGAGACAAAGATGCCAAAAGGAGATGATACAACCGCAGCAACAGCCATCATGATGCATAGCAAGATGATCACCGTACCGCTAACACCTAAAAGAGCGATCATGCCTTTGGCGAGTACCGCAGTCATTTTCTCCGCTACACGAATCATGCGAATGTTCCATCTGGCAACAGCTTGCAGCCGCTGCTTTGAACGGTGCATGGTCATCAATCGAAAGGCTGCTTTTTGCGCTTCCCTGGCTTTATGTTTCATCCTATCTGTTGGATTATGGACCTGTCCTTTTTCTTGGCTAGACTGATGAATCGGTTTTACTGAATGGGAAAGCACCTTGATGACTTTGCCGCCCGTTTTGACACGCCCGGATACACCTGCATGCGGCTTCACCAGCTTATGAGCGGAAGAACGAACGGGGGCGGGATTTCGTTTCCTCCCGATTGTCATTTCGCCGGGTTGTAGACTCGAACGTTTGTCACGAGAACGCACGGTAGTCTTGAATAGGGTGTTCGTGGTCGTGACACGCTTCTCGACAGGTTTTGACATCGGGTTTGACTGGGTTTCACTTTTAGCTTGAGCTTGGGGTTGTTGAGCTTGTTTCCGACTGACAATCCTGGCCCGCACCATTCGATGAATATAGCGTTGCTTCCCTATCACTGTTTCGGAAAACAAAGGATATTTCCCGCCAACAGGCTTCCGCAAACGCAATGGACGCTTGGTTTGGGAAAATGAATGTACAGCCTGACGATTATCTCTTCCTTGTATGGCACCTGTTGAATGGGCGGACAGCGCTTGTTGTTTATCAGAAACAACCGAACGTTTGCTCACTTGAATGCCGCTTCGCTTACGTGAACGCCGACCGCTCGCCGTTTCCCCCGATTGCTGAGGCATGGTTTCTTTCTCCTTCGCCGTCCCTATCAAGCGCTCCCGTTTTTTCCGAAGAAGACGAATTGCTCCTTTGCTCACACCTGGAATGATGCGCATCCCCTTGCGCAGCGTGGTTTTTGCCGCCCTCACGGATTGATTTTGCGCGTACACCACAGAGGAACCTGTAGATTCCGAATCATGGCGATTAGATGACTTATGTTTGGAACGTACATCGACAGACTTTGCTTTTGCCATCAAGTTGGAGAAGCGATCCAGCTTCTTAATGTTCTTCACCCGTGTCCTTGTCTTTATATCCTTCATCAAAGTTGCCCTCCTGGCATATCCATTAACGGGTTGGACCGTTCATACGTTGGGGAACCCGGTCATGGCTCCTGCAATATTCCGGATAACGCAAGCGAATCGCCTCAAAGAAATAAGGCGCATAACGACAATCAAACAACTCGTGCGGCGTGGAATCCCGTTCCTGCTGTTCTTCTGCCCATCCGTTCCACAGATTAAAGGCCAAGCGGCTTGCTCGAAGGGAAGTACCTGTTTGCTAGGAAGCCTTTAAACCTTTCGGTCGGATGCTGTCGTTTGAAAAGTCAAACAAGTCCTGAACATGCGTCCTCGTTTCTCGCGTCAAGCCTAACGTGTAAAACAACGCACGATGATAGACACCATGAGTACCAACAACGGCTCCTAAAATACGGGATGAAGGGCAGCATGAGCCGCAAGGGCAACTGCTACGACAACGCCTGCATCGAATCGTTCCACAGCATACTCAAAAAGGAACTCGTTTATCTGGAAAAGTTCAAGACCCGCAAGGAAGCGCAAAGCAAGATTTTTGAATATATCGAGTTTTTCTACAATCGCAAACGAGTCCATTCGGCGATCGGGTATCTCACACCCATTCAATGCGAACAAATGTACGATTATGTTGCGTAATTTTCTCGATTCCATGTGTCCAATCTATTGACAGAGGTCCAGTATCTGTTGCCGAAAAAGAATTAAAAATGGCCACTTAATGCTGTCGCGATTACATCTTGGTCTGTAACCAGCTTTACATGTACGGAAAACTGAACAAGGTGAAGAAAATCCCGTTGAAGGTGGAAGCTAGTGAACTGGTGGTGCCCGAAGAATTAATCAAGAGAGTTCAGAAGAAGCAGGAAGCTTTTTAAGAACGGCTCTGTTAAAGTTAGTTGTTGTTAATTGACTCAACTTTCGCAGCTTAATTTTCCGAACAAAGCCTTGATATAATTAGGCAAACTCGCAATCCATTGCTGGAGTTGACATACTACGGCAGACTGATCCCGCTTGGATTTCACTTCCGTAAATGCCATGAAAAATGCGATCAGATGTTGCAAAGCCGTTTTGAGATCCAGGTCTCGAACTTCGTCGGAAAACAGGAAAAACAGACCACCCAACGACAGCGCGTCGTTGTTGTGACGGCGTTCCCATTCCATCACGAGATAACGTGTAAACACGATCGTGGTGTGGCTGATGAGCATATCAACGACCTTGAAACTCCGTTCCCAGCTTCAGGTACGATTTGGCAAATTTGAAGAACATCTGTCGGGTAAAGGACTGGCGCGGTGCTCATAGCCCGTTCCCAGCCCCTCCCCATAAGAACTGCTCGTGAGGTTTTCCCTCAAGCAGCTCACCCCGTAAACTTCGTCGAAAGGGTTATGAGACCTATCACATAGCGGACACTTTCATCGGAACCCATCTGCGTTTTTCAAGGGATGGACTTTCCAGTCCCAGTATAGCCCCAACACGCCATAGAGGTATTCGTTACTCCATCTCCGCCATCCAATGCTACTTTTTCGTCTCCGTTTCCTTCTGGTCAGCAATGTCCGGATTTTCATTTCTGTGTAATCGCGCACTTCACTGAATGCATCACTGGAATTTCCCACCCGAAAATAGTTCACCCATCTAGCCAATATCGCATTGATTTGTTTCACGATCTCTTTGGCCGGTTTCGCACCTCCGTTTCGAATCACTTCACGGATTCGCGCTTTCACCGCTATACGGGCTTTCTTTTTCGGTGTCATGAGGATGAAATGGCCGGTTTTGCTTCGGTTCTGTATTCGCCTTAGATCGAATCCCAGGAATGCAAAAGCGTCGCCTTTCAAAGCATTGACCATACGGGTTTTCTCCAAGTTGAGTTCCACACCAAGCGGTTCCAATTGTTCGCGTAGTCGTTGCAGAGCAAGCTCGGCCCAACCGCGTTTGCTGGAATGCCCACTCACGGTAATCAACATGTCATCGGCAAAGCGATGGTAGTTGACGGCTTCGAAGTCTCCTTCCGCCGTTTTCCGTCGGATCGCATCAAACATCCAGTCCACTTCATTTAGGTAGATATTGGAATCCAGTGGTGAAAACGGGCCCCCTTGAGGTACGCCGATCTTCCCTGCTGCCTTTATCACCTGTCTGACGAGCTGCATCACTTGAGGGTCTTGGATGCGTTTTGCGATTTTATCCAGCAATATGGTGTGTCTTATGGTGTCAAAGTAGCGCGACAGATCGACGTCGATGACCATCGTCATTCGACGCAGTACGCTGCGCCGCACTTCTGACAGTGCTTGATGGGGAGAGCGTTTCGGTCGAAAACCATAGGAGTTCGGGCAGAAGTCTGCCTCGAAGATCGCCTCCAGTATCAGTTTCAGCGCACCTTGCACCACGCGATCTCGAATACTTGGAATTTGCAACGTTCGCATTTTTCCGTTTGCCTTCGGGATCTCTACTTTACGGTTGGCTTGTGGGCGATACGTTCCCGCTTGAAGCTCCTCTTGGATGTTTTCCAGAAACGGGATGACCCCTTCGCATTCCACATCTGCAAAGCTTTTTCCGTCAGTACCGGGGGCACCGCCGTTTTTCTTCGCTTGTTGGTACGCTTCCTGAAGGGTAGTCATCTTGGTGACATGTGTGAATAGTCCCCAAAATCGATGTGTAGGTTCGGCCTTCGCCTTTCGATATATCCGCCGCCTTAGCTCCTGCAAATTGATGGGTGTTTTTGTCATGGCACCCTTGCCTCCTTTGGTCGTACGGACTTGCTTACAGGTCCGGGTCCTTCCCTCCCCGCGCGTTTTGCTGCACGCGAATCATCAGTACTACAACCCGATCCGCCACCCTGGCACCTGCCTGTCCCATTTCCCGATCACGGTTATAGGAACGGCCTCCTCGATGAGATTTCTTCACCGGGTGCCGAGGGCTTCTCCAGTTTCCACAACCTCTTTCCCTCCATGTCGCCGCTGATACCCCGCCGGTGAGAACTGCCGTTTCAGACTCTTTCGGTCAGTTCTTACTGCTTTCGCGCGTTATCGACCGTCTCAGCCACCGGATTTGCGTGTTACGAGGCTACGTCTGCGTTCACTGCACGTTACAACCTGGAATTTTGCCGCATTCCTAATGAATGTTTGTCAGAGGGCTCCATCGGTTCACTTTCGTTCCGCGATGCCTCTCAGGCTACGGGAGTGTAGTCTTTTCCCCCGGTCGGACTTTCACCGACTAGAAGTTGTGTCCTTAACTGGACACGCCAATGCTCCAACGCATGCCGTAGATGCGAACGATTTCAGCATCTTCCAACGCCAAATCGGTGCTGAGCAGAACCAGCCAATCCCGCCGCCGATGGCGGTTTTGCACAAAGACCAGTTTGATCGGTAAACCGCAGGCAGTTTGAACGATGACCGAGCCAAGGATTTCTTTGTTTTTCTGCTTTGGCAACAGGGCATACAGTTCATGGAGCGTCAGGCTTTTTCCGTTGAACCGGTATCGTTGTTTCATCGCCTTGACCATCCCAATGACATGTAGACCTTTCGCCATCAATTCACGCAACAGAGGCGCTTGGGTAAACCAACTGTCCATCAGGACAAAGTCAGCGCTGAATCCCGCCTGGATCGCTCGATCAAGCAGAGCCGCCACGGCATCCGGTTTGCGTGAAAGTGCCTCGATGCGGCGTTTGTAGCCTTGGGTACGCTTGGACGTTCCTTCATCACGCAAAAGCGATTCGTCAGCTTGGCCGAGCTGAGCATGACAAAATCGATGGGCGCAAAGCTGAAGCCATCCGACCATCCGAGCGTGAGCATGTTGTAGCCGCGAGCATATCTCCTCGTCGTATGATCGAAGACGCGAGCCAGCAACTCGGCTTTCTTGCTGCGATCCCTGCGAAGAACCGAATCATCAATGATGAACGTTCGAACGCGGGACGAAGAGGTTAAGGAATCAAAATGCTGAACGACCTTCAGACTCAAGGCATGCAAAAATCTTCGCCAGGCAAAGCGTGGATGGTTTATGAATCGATAGACTACATCTTTGCCAGGCAACGACTGGCGGTCGCTATGCAGATGACGAAACCAATTGCGCCCTTCGAACACGAGCGTAAAGATCAGCTTAAAAATGACCAGACTGGACAATCCGAACGACTTCGAAATACCGGCTTTACGCAACAGTTGTCCGATTTGCAAAGCGGAAAATAAAGCAGAGATTCGTTCTTGCCCCTTTTCAGACAGGAAGTTGTGTTGTACCATAGAGTTACGCTCCTTTCTGTTTGGGATGGGAATACTATCCACTTCCATTTAACCAAACGGAAAGGTGTTTTTCTGTCAAGAACGAGATTTTTCAATAAGAAATCCTGGTAATATCAAGGCTTAACACTAATTTTCAAGCTGCGAAAGTTGAGTAAATAATAGCACTCGGCTAAAATCGGTTTGTTGCTATTTTGAAAAGTAGCGCCCAAAGATACGCTACTTCAATTTAAATGCTTTCTACTCGTTCAAATAGGTTGTCACTCTGTTCTGGATCAGCTCGGCAACTTCTTCAGCAGTTTTTTGCTCACTAAAGAAGGCCATAGATTCTTCTCCTACAATTGAAATTACCTTGCCATCCGCTGCCGAATGGTTATTTGCAGTATGAATGAACTTTTTGAACTTGGCAAATTCATCATTCGTCACTTTCGGCGCTTTCCCGTCTGGCGTCTTATACGTTCCGTTTTCCACTTGTTCCTGCATCTCGTTCAATTGCTTCTCATTCACAGATTTCAGCAGCGAAAATCCTTGTCTTTCTTGCAACGATTGCCCTTCTTCCGATAGCATGAAGGCAATAAACTTCCAGGCCTCCTCTTTCACCGCGGATTGGGCTTGAATGGCGAACTGGGAGGCGAGAACAATTCTCGTTCCTCCTTTTTGTTCCGGTTTTTGCAGCAGCTTCGGATTGGAGAAATAAAAATGCAAATCATTGATAAAATCTGCCGGCGATCTCAGAACGGTCGAATAAAACATTTGCTTGCCTATATCCGCCGGTTCTGAAGTCATGACCTGATTATCGTACATATCTTTTATTTGCTGCATTGCTTCTACGAACGATGGAGAGTCAAACAATGCCTTTTTCGCCGCGGTATCAACAAACTCGGAATACCTGTCCACAACCATTTCTTGCATGCGGAAATCAGGTGTTTCCCCCGCCATGGCATAACGACGTTCCGCACCGCTCTCGCCTAACGTCTTCGCAATATCTTCAAACTCCTTCCAAGTCCAATTCTGGTCGTCAATACTCGTGTTCCCGAGAAGATCCCCATCACCTACAAACGCTCGCAGGCTGAATCCGAAAGGCATGGCATACAGACCATCATTTGATTTTATCGCATCCAAAATATTTATTTGCAAATCGCCATGATTTAGTGTATCGTCTTGCTTCATGAGCTCCTCCATATCCAGGAGAAGGTCCTTGTTCACATAATCTTTGGTTGGCAGACCGCTGACTTCAAAGATATCCGGACCTTTGCCCGATAGTATTGCTGTATTTGTCGTTGTTTGGTATTGTTCATAATCTTCTATAACCTGAATTTGCAAATCGATATCCGGGTACTTTTCCTCAAACTTTTTTTCTGCGATTTCATAAAATGAGCTCGCTTGTTGGACAGACAACGTAACGATAGTTTTCCCCTCTTTATTTACCGGTTTCTGGCTTCCCGATTGATCACTTCCCTCAGAAGCGCATGCACTCACCAACAGAAATAAAATGCCTATAAACACCATAAATGACCACTTTTTCATCGAATAAATTCCTCCTGTTAAAATTAGCTTATTGCAGACGAACACGGTTTCCGTCTTGTAAAGGCTCGCTGCTTTCCAGAATTAACAGATCGCCCTCATAGAGACTGTCGGCCAGAAGCAAGGCTTCATGATCATTCCTTTCACTGACCTGAATGCGCACTTTACGAGCAACGAAAACATTGCCCAATGCTCCTCTCTGCTCGTCAATTTTATAAACAAACATTCCGTCACGCTCATAATGAATGGCCTCACTCCAAACAACCAGTCCTTGCTGGCGGGAGCGTTTCTCAATATTGACCCATGCTCGCTCACCCCCTTTTAGCTCGGCATTGAAGACGTTGATACGTATCAGCTTCCGTGGAATCGTACGGTTCAGACCAGTCAAATCAACGGATTCGATTCTCGGCTCTGCATCCACCATTTCGATAATCGTTCCTTCAAGGATACGGGTCTGTTGTGCCTGAACGCTTTGTACCTCGACCTCTACCTTCGTCCCAACTGATATATCCAAGTGGGTCAACAGCGTAGAATCGGCGGGAATATCCAACTTGTAGCCCAAGCTATCATTTGAGATTCGAACATCCGGTTCTCCCATAAATGCCATTCCTTCGACTGCACTCAATTGGGTTACAATCCCGTCGAACGGAGCGATCAACTCCTGTCCGCTTGCCAAACGGTCTCTCAACTCGTTAATGTTTCGTTCCTGCGTGTCTAGGTCAAGTTTTAGCGATTCAATCGCGCGGCTAGCGATTCGTGTATCAAGTTCATCCCCACCCTGTGCTGCCTCAATGAACTGATCCTGAAGATTTTCCAGTTCAATATTCATTTTCTTCAAGTTGGCCATTTCATTTTCTAATTCTCGTTGTGCCGCTGTACTGTCATATTCTATTAGCTTTTGCCCCGCTTTCACACGGTCTCCTTCCTTTACGAAGATCTTTCGGACCTTCCAACCGGCAGGGTTCGTTAACCTCGCTTCTTTGAGCGGTTCCAATATGCCGCTTCCCTCAATCGTAAATGTCAAGTTTCCTGTAGTCAGCGGTTCCGTTCTTACTTTCGGCAAGGTTAATGATTGAATGGTATTTCCGAAAAAAGTAAGCAGCAACAACAATCCTAGAAAAACAATAAAGGCAATTTGAATCATTCGTTTGCGTCTGCGATCAACTTGTTCGTTTGCTAACCCCATATTCAGTCTTCTTCCTCCTAAAACATTCCGTTGGAAAGATTGCTCCTATTACCCCTTGATGCCGGATAATTGAATGCCTTTAATGAAATAAGTTTCCGCATAAAGAAATAACAGCACCATGGGGGTCATATACAGCACGGATGCCGCAAAAGCGATCCCAGGTTCATCATTGATCCTGGACAAGTACACAGATAACGGATGCCTGAACGGATCGTTCAGAAAAATTAGCGGCTGCTCTACCATGTTCCAATAATCAACAAATAAGAGAACGACGAGCGCAGCAACACCTGGTTTCACCATAGGAACAATCATCGTGAAGAAAATCCGCAAATGGCCGGCCCCGTCCAACTTCGCCGCTTCAATATAGGCATACGGAATATGTAGCATGAACTGTCGAAGCATAAAAACACCGAAAGCTGCGAAAATGCCAGGCCATATAATGGCATTCGGGCTATTCAGCAGCCCCAATTTATCCGCCATAATATAATTCGGCACTAGTGTCACCTGAAACGGCATGAGCATCGTCATGACATAGACGATAAACAGACGATCTCGGTAACGAAACTGCAACTTGGAGAAGGCATACGCAGCAAACGCCGAGACCAAGATTTGCCCAACGATGATCGGCACTACCAACAACACCGAATTCCAAAACAACATTAAATATCGGGGACTTGCCACCAACACTTCGCCATACTGCTTCACAGATACATGATCCGGCAGCAATTTTAAATTTCCATAACGGTTTTTCCCCCCTTTCATCGCTTCATTCATCTGTCCGATAGATCCATAATTGATATCGATTTCCTGGGCTGTCATGAATGAATTAGTGAACGTGACCACAATTGGAAATAAAAACATAAGCGCAATTGTGCCCAACACGACTGTGAGGCCAATTTTTCGAATGATTTTGTGAAAATTATCCAAAGACTCTCACCTCTATTCCATGAACTGCCGATATCGGCGTTCAAGCGCAAACAAACCGATGACGATCAAAAGAATACAACCGAACATCATGGTCGCCGCGGCTGTCAATTTCTGAATATCCAACGACGTGAACATGTTGTTCATATAATGTTGCATCATATAGATACTGTCATGCGGATAGTCTCCTGCGATTAAATACGTTTCCCGAAATACTTTAAACGAGTTCATAATCGACAAAATGACGACAAAGAACATCGTGGGAGTTAGATAGACAAGAGTGATGCTGCCAAACTGCCGTAAGCGCCCAGCTCCTTCCACATGCGCGGTTTCATAATAATCCTTCGGGATTTGCTGCAAACCCGCCAAAAATAAAACGACGTTATAGCCAATGTTCTTCCATAAATAGACGACAATAATGACATATCGGGCAGCATCGGTCTTCATCCAGTCCACGCGTTCAGTTCCGAAGCTGCTCAGCCAGGCGTTTACGGATCCGTTCCAATCGAACAACAATTGCCAGACGAACACAATTGAGACAACGGGAACGACAAGCGGCAGCACATAGGCGGTCCGCAACCATTTTTGCAAATATAAATTTGCATTCAGCAGTACCGCAAGACCTAGCGACAGTGTGAGATTAAGCGGAACGCTAACCGCGCTAAAATAAAATGTATTGGTCACTGCCTTGCGGAAGGACTCGCTCATAAGCAACTCGCGGTAATTATCCAAACCCGCAAAATGACGATCTACCGGGCTGTCTACAAATGAATAAAATACTCCCATGATAAATGGAACAAGGTAAAACAGTGCGAATCCAACAGCGCTCGGTGCGAGAAATAGCCAGGCTACCACCGCATCCTTGCGCATCCATTTCATGATCTTCCTATCGTCATCTTGTCTAAAAAACCGTTGCTTCATTTACGCTTCCTCCAACCAGTCTTACCAGTACTATAAAAAGAACAGTTTAAAGAATAAGTAGGGTAAAAATAAAATTTTTATTAAATACCGTCCAACATTGAACGGACGATCCTCTTTGTTTGCAGTCTCAGTGATAACACGCTTAGAACATAAAAAAACACTTATTCATTCTCAGTTTCCTCCCATTGATGCTTTCATTTGGGAAAACTGATTGAAGAATAAGTGGAGAAAAAACAGAAATCACGCAGTGTCCAGACACATCCTAGTTACTGATGCGCTGTAGGTGCGTTGCTTTGCGGGAGACGAACTTCAAATAACGTGCGAACGGGATCGCTTTGCGCTGAGATCGTGCCCCGATGCTGTTCCACGATATTTTTCGCAATAAACAGACCGATACCGGAGCTTCCTTCCCGCTCAGTACGCGCTTTATCGACCGTGTAAAACATATCGAAGATATACGGCAGCTCCTCGGGGGGAATGCTATGACCATAATTAATCACTTGAACTGCTGCATTCTCCGCTTCTACTGTGCAATGAATATCTATATACTGGCCATCCTTGCCATAACGGATAGCGTTCGTAAGGAGATTCTCAAATACGCGCGCCAATAATTCACCGTCGCCCCAAATCGTCACATGCGGAGTTACATGCAAACGGGTTGTCAGGTTACTTCTTTCTAAAGCAGGGTATAATTCCTCGTTTAATTGGATGAGAAGCTCGCTAAGATCGATCGGTTGTTTGTTCATCTTTAGCTGGCCGTAATTCATGCGGGCGATTTCGAAAAGCTCGTCAATCAGCTTCTCCAGCCGTTGCGACTTGGAAAAAGCAATGCCTGTATAGTGCTTGATCTGGTCATTCGTCAAATTATCGTCCTGAAGAATAAAGTCCAGGTAGCCCAATACGGAAGTGAGCGGCGTTCGCAAATCGTGAGCCAGATTCAACACCAATTGTTCTTTACTGTTCTCTGCAAAGTCTCCCCTCTCCAGCGCTTGCTTCAATTTTTCACTAGCCAGATTGATATCCCGCGCAATATTTTCGAACTCATCATTAGACCGGATGTTTATTTTGCTGTTGAAGTCGCCGTTTGCCAGTTGATTGATTCCACGCGATATTTCGTGAAAATAAAGGGAATACCGTTTCGTGAGGAGAAAGAAAAAATAAAAGGAGAGAGGAATAAAAATAATCAAGAAAAAATTGAGGTCCCCGATTTCTCTCATGAAATAACGGATTTTAGTCGTCGGGTCTTCATACTTCGTCGTATGATAATAGAGCTGAAACACTTTAAAGATCAGAAAGGTGATCGCACCAGAACAAAGTGTGCTTAAAGCAAACAGCTGAATCATTTTAAACCGGAAACTTCGGATCTTATTAGCCATTGAACGTATATCCCACTCCCCAGACGGTCTTGATCCATTTGTTCTTATGCTTGTCTTCTTCGAGCTTCTTCCGCAATGTTCGTATATGCACCATAACTGTATTGCTGCCTTCGTAGTAGGCCTCCCCCCATACATGTTCGAAAATATTTTCTGTGCTGAAGACTTTCTTAGGATGGCTGGCCAACAGGTACAAGATGTCAAATTCCTTCGGGGTTAGCTCAATCGGGTTGTTATACAAAAAAACGGTTCGTTGTTCAGGATGGATGACCAGACCGCGCGCCTGCAGAACGGCTGTGTTCGAAGCTGCCGATGGATTGAATTGCAGCGCACGGCGCAAATGCGCATTTACCCGAGCGACCAGCTCCATCGGGTTGAACGGTTTGGTCACATAATCGTCCGCTCCTCTGACCAGTCCTGTAATTTTATCAAGATCAGTTGCTTTGGCGCTTAAAAAAATAATGGGCAGATGGTGACTTTCCCGGATTAGCTGCGTCGCTTCGTAGCCGTTCAGATTCGGCATCATGATATCGAGAATCGCCAAATCGACAGACTGCGTCCGAATGATCTGTACGGCTGCCAGCCCGTCAGAAACTTTAATACAGCGATAGCCCTCTTTGACCAGATGCAGTTCTATCAAATCGGCAATTTCCGGTTCGTCATCCGCAATTAATATAGTGATCGATTTCATAATCCACCTCAAGTAAATATGTTGATTGAACTACATCGTATCAGAACTTCTTCGCCAGAACAACGGCGCGCGGAGCGCCCGGAACGGCGGATGCCGGCGTCGTCAGCCAGGATCCCAGTCTGTAGGCGACGAAGCCGAGCATGCCTCCAACGGAATTTAAAATAAGGTCGTCCACGTCGAACGTACCGAGCGAAAATAACACTTGGGCGCTTTCCAGCCCGAAACTTACCGCCAAGGAGCGCCATAGCGTCCCCGCCAATGTCAGCTTTCCGGCCTTCGCAAGGACATTAAGGAACATGCCGAACGGGACAAAGATCGCAATATTCCCGAACAGGTTCGTCAGGCTGTGTACGGTCAACGCATCAAGCGCTCTGGCAATTTCCTTCAAGGGAACCAGATTCCCAGCTTGCAGTCTGGCAACGATATATTCCGGATAAGTCACGGTTCGCAGAAGCTGCTCCCATAGAAACGCAACATCCACCCGGCCGAACTTGAATAAAATTATTTTGAGCAGCGCGTACATGTAGAAAGCAAACAATAGCCGAACGCTCCAATGTTTCAACCGGTTTCCTGCTCTCATCTGTTCTCCTCCTTTGGTATCGAAACCTCCGGCTTCTTAACTTCCTGCATCCCGTCCTCCGGAACCGCACCCGCCGGCTTCTCAAGCGCCGGATCGGTGTCCGCTGGCGTATCGCTAGTCGGCGCATGGGTCGTCGGCGTATCAATCTGCGGTTTATCGTTCGGACGATTGCCGGTTGGAGCCCCCTCGTTTGTCGGCGTATCGCTTGTCGAGGAGTCGTTTTCCGGTCTATTGTTTGTTGGAGTATCGCCGCTCAGAACACCGTTCGCTGGCGCATCGCCCTGCCCGGAATATACTGTCACAATAACACCATCCATATTGTTGCCCGAAATTTCATAGCGGCTATCCGCCGGCACATGAATCGTGGTATCTTCGAGAACAGAATAGTAATAAATGGAATACTCTTCGTGGTTTATCGTGGTCTTTATCGATTTCTGTTCCTTCAAAAAGTCCAAATATTCCTCCAGAACAAAATTGTTCTCATACATAATAGCGCTATGCGGCAAACCGACATAACGATAATGCCATGGTTCATACGGGGTCCCTGTAATATTTGTTTTGTCCTCCGGATAGCGCAAGATAAAGCCGTATTTCCAGGCGTTCTCTTTCAGCCATTGTCCTTCAGCAGCAGACTCCATCTTCCCTTGCGTTGATCCGATATCCACCGCCAAACCGAGATTATGCTCACTAAAGCCTGCCGGCAGCGCGTATCCAGGCTCTTTTTCCTCGTATAGCTTGCTCTGTTCCTCTTCGTCCCGATAGCCGCTGGTGAGCATAAAGTGGTTAATGCCATCCTGATGTGCCGCTGCAATCATCGCAGATAATTTTTGTGCCAAAAAAGGCGTCAATCGGATCGAGTTATCCAAGAGTCCGTATCCGTTGATCAGCTCCGGATTTTTCGCCAAATTGACCGCATCGGATACGTTAGTCCCCGGAGGTACAGGATGATCTTCATTGATCAGCAGCAAATGGCCTTTGTAAACCTGATCCTTTGTTATCCGAACCGGCATCCCGTCCCCTTTAAGATCCTCATCCAAATCCTCATCCAGATCCTCATCCAGTTTTTCATCCTCTACTTGGTGGTTTTCTTTCGGCACATTTTCATTATTATCGGGTTCCGGTTTATCCTGGATAACGGCATAGCCAATAATTAAAAGGATGACAATCCCCAATAGCCATTTCTTCATTCGTAGTTTCCTCCTTATCTTTCGTCTACTATAGAGTAGGGGAAACTATTTAAAAAGAAATGGGGCTAAAATTAAAATTTTTATTAAATCGTTATCGAAAACTAACAAACGGGTTAGTGTAAAATCTTCGTGGGATTAAGATCTGGAAAAGCGAACATCGGAAAAGAGCTTCATCCTGGATACAGTGATGTTTACCAATAACACACCGTAAGGAGGAAGCTCTTATTCATTACTTAGGGCTTGCTGAATGGTGAAAAAAAGGCTGAAAACCGCATAACAATAAGGATTTTAGGCTCTTGATGTCGAATTCATATGTAAAGGAAAGCATGGAGAACGGGCCCAAATCCTTGCAGATGGAGTGACAAATGTGTTCAAGCCGACCGCGCATCTCGACAATCAATTGATCCTGCCAGGCGATTTCTTTTTGCCCTTTGGCGGAAAGCTGGACGAAGAGAATCGTTGGGTTCAGTTGGCGCGGTTAGTGCCATGGGCAGAGGCCGAGAAAAAATACGGACCGTTTTTCAAAGACACCTTCCGCGGCCAGCAAACGATCAGTTTGCGGATGGGGCTCGGGGCGCTCATCATTCAAGAGAGAATGCAGTTGACCGACAGAGAAACCCTAGAGTCGATCAACGAAAATCCATACATGCAATACTTCATCGGTCTGCCCGGATTCGTCATGAAGCAACCGTTCCATCACTCGATGATGACGCATTTTCGGAAGCGTCTGACGGATGTGCTGGCTGAGCTGAATGAGGTCGTCGCCACGGCAGGCGCGAAGGAAACGAAGGACCATGACGACAACAACGTTAGCGGCGGCGGAGGGAAAGTAAAGCGGTCGAAGAAGCGCGCCTCTGTTATTGAAGCCGAACAGCAAACACTGTTCGCGGAACCACAAGTCGAACCGTCAGCAGCAACATCTCCCGTGGAGCAGACGGCCGCGGTGCCCGAGCCTCTTGAAGCGACCGCGCCTCCTTCCGAAGGGCATCCGGTATCGGCCATGGAATCGGAAGCACCTGCGCTACCCAATCAAGGGACGGTGCTCATGGACGCTACCTGCGCGCCAGCGGATGTGGCGTATCCGACCGATCTGAATCTGCTGAATGAAGCGCGGGAGAAGCTCGAATCGATCATCGATACCCTGCATGTGCCGGCCGTCAGCAAAGCGACGAAACCGCGCACGTACCGCGAAAAAGCGCGCAAGCAGTTTGGCGGTGTCCAAGCAACGCAGGCCGGGACCCAAAGTGATCCGCAAAGCAATCAGGCGGCAGCTCGGTTACGTTGGACGGAACCTCTCCATCATCGCCGAGCAAGCCAAGGTGCAACCGCTCACGCTGCTTAGCCGGAAAACCTATCGCGACCTGCTGGTGATTCATGAACTGTACCATCAGCAACTTCAAATGTGGAGCGAGCGTTCTCACCAGATGGAAGACCGGATCGTCAGCATTCATCAGCCGCATATCAGGCCAATCGTGCGCGGGAAAGCCAAGGCACGCGTTGAGTTCGGAGCCAAGATTGCGGTAAGCATGACAAATGGCTATGCGTTCCTTGATCGTCTGTCTTGGGATAACTTCAACGAGAGCACGACGCTAATTGGCGTGATCGAGAAGTACCGTGAGCGCATGGGGACCTATCCGGCTGTCGTCCAAGTGGATCAGATCTACCGCACGCGCGAAAACCGGAGCTTCTGCAAACAGCATGGGATTTGGCTCAGTGGGCCGGCATTGGGACGAAAGCCTAAAAACGGTCCGTCAAGTGAAGATAAGCAAGACGTCAAACAGGATACCGGGGAACGAAACGCAATTGAAGGCAAGTTTGGAGAAGGCAAGCGCAAGTATGGGCTTGGCTGTATTCGCGCACGCCTCGCCAAGACAAGCGAATCGGTGATTAAGCTGCAACTTCTCGTGATGAACCTGGAGCGCAGGCTCCGCGTTCTTTTTTGCCTTATTTTCGCGATGCTGTCTCGCCGGCGCCTAGCTCTGAAATTCGGATAAAAATCGTTCAGCAAGCCCCCTACTTAACCACAAGAATCCCAACATTGAAAAAGCTGGAGCAATGGCTTTCGGAAAATGCAAGAAGAGTTTGCCCGTATCATGAAAATGATACTGGAGATGCTGGATGAGCAGATATTGACTACACTTCACGTCCTATTACCCTTTCAGACATTGGTGGAAAAGCTATATGGAAAAAAGGTCGTCTACACAATTTCACCATATATTATCACTTTGATTGTTTTTAGCTGCTCACAAAACTTCCCTATATCCAGGTCTCCTTCTACCGTAATCCAATGATTATAATCCAAGTCATTTCTCAATTTCAAAAGAATCGATGATTTTTTTCATCTCGGTGGATGGAACGTTTCCGGATATTGTGTAAAACAGATTGTCATGTACAAAGACTGCAATCTTTTCTGTAGTACTTTCCACAGAATATACCAATAGTCTCTCCTCCTTCGTATGCTTTAATAAAAGTAAAGTGATGGAATGACATTCTATATAATCATTAGTTTGTTCAAATAATCGCTGCAAATACTGGTCGGTGCCAGATGTACCCCTCCCCCATTCGCACCATTTGTATGATGAATCATCTTTACCTATGCTATAATCTTACTACAAGAATACATAAAAAGTGGGACTATGAAAGCATACTTATTGGATTGTTTAAGATCGGCGGCAGACACGATGATTCGATGTAACGTATGGACGTATTCGTTGAGAATCTGTCCCTACTGCGCATAAGATGACAGGACACTCAGATGACTTTACGTTAACTTTTAATCAAGGAGGGAGTCATATGGCATGGGTAGAATCGCTGCAGAAGGCAATTGACTATATGGAAGCGCATCTGTTGGAACCCATCACAATAGAAGACATTGCGAAGCAGGCACATGTCTCCGCCTTTCATTTTCAACGGCTTTTTATAATCTTGACTGATGTTTCGGTCAAAGAATATGTGCGAAGGCGGAGAATGACATTGGCTGCTCAGGAATTAGCCAGCAGCGATTGCAAGATTATCGACCTTGCCTATAAATATGGCTACGATACTCCTGAAGCTTTCGCAAAGGCTTTTCGCAAACAGCATGGTGTGACACCGAGTGAAGCACGAAAAGGATTGGGGAAGCTGCAATCTTATAATCGCTTGACCATCCAGGTGAATCTAAAAGGAGCTGAACCTATGAATTATCAATTGGTAGAACGCAAAGGATTCCAAATTGTGGGAGTGAAAGAACGGTTTAATTGTGACGGAGATCTCGGTCTGTCTCTGGATATCGGTCATTTTTGGACCAAGGTCGGAAAAAATGGTACCATTAACCGATTACTAGGTTTGAATAACGGCCAAATATCAGGTTTGATTGGAGCATCAGTAGATTACAGCAAAGAGGACAATGAGATTGAGTATTGGGTGGGCACTGAATACAAAGGAAACATACCTGATGGATTATCTAGTTATCAAATATCTGCCGAAAAATGGGCGATATTTGAAGCCGTGGGGCCCGTAGCCGATGTGGTACCGAAGACATGGAAAAAAATATATTCAGAGTGGTTTCCGTCTAATTCATATGAACATGGTGACGCACCGTCTTTGGAAGTATATAAAAGCCCTGACCCAACGAGCCCCGTAGCCAAAACCGAAATTTGGGTTCCGGTTAAATAGACAAAAATAGACCATTATCATTGATTTCACAACGAATATTCCAATAGATGCGCGACAATGACCCCGGTCATCTGTCGGGGTCATTTGAAAAAAGGAGGTAACGATGAATACTCATTCTGAGAACTTAACGGTAGAATGCGCCGAAAATTGTGGAAACTCACCTAAAAAAGAGTTGCTTAGAGATCTTAGTATCGCTTTTGTCAAAAATGAAATAAGCTTCTGTATGGATTGGATGACAGATGATGTGGTTTGGGAAATTGTTGGTGATAAATTAATTCGGGGAAAAGATGATTTTGAGAAAGCGTTACATCAAATGAAAAATTGTAAAGTTCAACAGTTTCGTATACAGAACATTATCACACATGGCAACACAGGATCTCTAAATGGAACTTTAATACTACACGATAAGCACAGAGTTGCTTTTTGCGATGTATATAACTTTCGAGGGTTTGGTAAAAATTCAAAAATTAAAGCAATCACCTCATATGTTATTAAAACATCTTGATTGTTAATAAGTTCGTACTAGAAGTCTTTATTTGGGACTCTATCGCTTTTCTATAAAGGAGCGATTGTGCAATAACAAGTTACATGGAGTGCGATATAAAATATATTAACAAGAGTGGATCATTATGGAACCTGTTTTATGGATAAGTGTATTTAGTTGTTTTGCGGCTGTCTTTGCTTTGTTTATTATCAAATTCATGTTTTAATAAATGAGAGCAATATTATTTATTGCAAAGTTCTTTTAAGTGGTGAGTAATAATTTGTTCCGTTTTTTCAATGGTGAATATATCCGGTCTTAATAGAGCATGTATGGATAAACCTTCAATGACTGCAGAAAGCCTTAATTTTTCGATTTCAATATCTATGTCTTTTTTTACATAGCCTGCCTTTATCAAGATTTCAAGCAGTGCCTCCATTAAAATGTATTCTCCTTCGATGAGTTCATCTTTTTTCGTGTTCAAAACTGCACTTGTAAGTGAACGAATGACGAAAACCAGCCATACGCCAGCTTCAGCTTGTTTATCCCGATCGACGGGAACCAATTCTAACAACGTTTCCTGTACCGCAATGAAAGGGTCTTGTGACCATGATTTATTCTTCGACCGTTCTTTCCCGCGAGCAAGAAAATAATCCATGATAAATAATAGTAACTCATCCTGGTTTGAGAAATAATGTCTCAATGCTCCGGTAGACATTCCAGCCTCAGATGCGATTCTGCGAATAGATGCTCGTTCAATGCCTTCCGTTTCGATAATTTTCCAAGCCGTTTCAGCAATGATCTTCCTTTTATGAACATGATCAACGATTTTTGGCACTTAAATCACCTCTTGCTTTTATTTCGCACACTGTGTTATTATCATTTTATCACAGTGTGCGAAATAAATAAATAAGGAGGATGTTGAGGTGCTTGAAATCATTGAATCATTAATTCCTACCAACATAGATTTCACAACAGCACTCCTCATTATTGTGCTCTGTGCTTTCATTGACATTTTAAGCCCCGGGGTATTGGCCATCACAGCTTATATCCTTCTAATACAAAGAGGAAAATTGGCATCGCGTTTGATGTTTTTTTTAATATCCACACAATTTTGCTATTTTATGATGGGTATCTTGGTTTACCTGGGAGTTGGGCAGATAATTGGTTTTATAGAAAGCATGTCCCGCAGTCAAATTTCAAGCTGGTTTTATACGATACTTGGCGCCATCCTTGTACTGATCAGCTTTTATAAGCCTAAGAAAAAAATGGAATCCCGATTTTTGGAATGGTTACCTGCGCAAGTGTCTATAAGAGCGATGATCATACTCGGAATTATTGTATTTGCGATTGAGTTTACCACAGCTTTACCGTATTTTTACTCGATATTATTAATGGATGGTTTAGCGTTTAACACGGGTTTGTCCATAATCATTTTAATTGGCTATAACGTGATTATGGTGCTTCCTTCAATTTTACTCTTGATCGTGTTTATACTATATAAAAATTGGATAATGAATAAGCTTGAACAACTGCGAACAAAAATAGTAAAAGCTCCGTTGTCTTCTGTATTAGTCGGAGCAGCAGTTATTGGAGCGATTTTGTTCAATATTGGAATCAGGGGAATTTAACTTGATATTCTTTATTAAAAAGGAGATGTAGCGTTATGAAAGAGATTGCAAGCGGTGCAAGTCTGCTTCTATTGATTCAAGGAGTTGGAGGTATCATTAACCGATTGGCAGGCGGGGGACCGAGTTGGTTTCTCGTCAATTACATCGAGGCATTGCAAGGATATGAAATTATTGCCAGTATAATTTTAGTGATATTGGGAGCAATTATTGGTGTGGGTTCTCTTAAAATAAAGGATAAAGTTGACTAACCTATTATGTCTTGAAGACCTCATAGTTATTCCTCACCCTTGAAGTTTATTCTATGAGCATGATACTTGGGTGAGGAAGGCTCGTAAAGTGTTCATGGTTATTCAATCAAACGTTGCTCTTCCGCCATTCTTCTTGATTTAATTCCCCGTTTATTGCAGCTGCGGATACAGCACCTGAAGCAGCTGCAACAATAGATTGGTGTAAGTGTGTAGTTGCATCCCCTGCTGCATAAACACCAGGTACACTAGTTTTTCCAAACTCATCGACTTCAATGATTCCAGTATCCAACATCCGGCAACCAAGGGCAACTGGCAAATCCGATCCAAGTTCCAATTCCGGCTTGAAGAAAATCCCTGTGCACGAAATTTCCGTCCCATCCTCAAGCTTGATATGGCTTACCATGCCTTGATTTGATTGGATTAAATGTATTGGTGCATTAAATACCGGGATATTATGTGCGCGCAATTCTTCACGTTCTGCTTCACTCAATTCATCGGGACCATTTGTACAAACTACTAACTGCTTCGACCATCCAGAAAGCAATGGGACAAAATGCATTAATGTCGCTCCTCTGTTTATGACAACTAATTGCTGATCCCTTAGTTCCCAGCCATCACAATACGGGCATACAAACGCACTCTTACCATAGACCTCTGCCAACCCTGGTATGCCAAGATCACGATCCTTCATTCCGATAGCAAACAGCAGTTTACTAGCGGCTATCTTCACCCCCGAAACAGTTTCCAACAAAAATTGTCCATCTTCCCCTTCTATCAACCTGACGATATCTTCCAGATGTGAAACCGATGGATAAGTGCGAAGCTGTTCTTTCGCAATTTTTCGAAAGTCATGTGGGCTAACGCCATCACGTGTTAAAAAGCCATGAGCCTCTCTAGTCACTGCATTACGCGGTTGGCCCTCATCAATAATCAATGTCTTCTTTCTAGCACGTCCTAGTACAAGTCCAGCACTTAAACCTGCAGGACCTCCTCCAATAATAACAACATCAACTTCCTTCATGATTAACTCCCTCCCACTTCGTTTAACTTTCCATACGAGATGTGATTACTCAGTATATAATGCATGGGCTTATTTTCAAAATGGCAAATCTACGGCGTAAACTCGATTTGTCATTTTCTGCATATTTCATTCTAGACTTGACTTTTATTAAATAGTCTATCCAATTTCAAGTAATCTAACATGTACTTTGCAAGTGTTATGACTGAAAAAATCAACATTAAAATTAATGTGATGGAAGCGCCGGGTGGTGTACCCAATTCATAAGAAGCGACTAAACCACTTAACATGCCAACAAGCGCAATGACCATTCCATTTAATATGATAAGTGTTGTTTTTCAAAGGCAAACACAATCAAAGTACACGCCTCTTTCTTCATCCGCCTGAATATCATGCCCATCTGGATCAAAAATTCCCGCACTTCCGGAACCGCCATTGTTTCGTACAACGCGTCCCTTATGCGGGAACTCATCTGATGTAGGCGCTTTGGTTGATTCATCCTCATGAATAATTAAACATGCTTTGCTCTTCTAACTGAATGAGCACTTTGCCGAAGCGCCCTCCTTGTTTGATTGGGATCGTTTTTCCAGGATAAGTTTGATCCAGATAATCTTCAATGATGGCCTGCGTATTCTCATCTACTGGATAATTGTAAAAGTTAAGCCAATGTAAAACCTCTTGAATGGCTTCCGCACGAGACACTTCCCTAGCTTTCATTTCTCGTGTGACGAGTGAATGAAAGGCGTACCCTTTTAGATAAAGCAGCTGTAGCAAATACATCATCTCGGAGTTTTGATGCTTGTTGTATGAATGGTTTAACAGCGGTAATATTTCAAGGGTGAGGCTGTGTTCTTTAGGACCTGCCGCTAGGCTGATATAACAAAATTTTCGAGCGCAGCTGATCACTTTCTCCACCATCTCCCAGTCTGTGATCGCCGGGCACATTGACACAAAGACAAAATCAAAAGCTTGGTTCCAGCCTAATGTCTTCGTATCCATATCTTCAAAGGCTGCGCGCACGATCTTTACCTTACCGTCGGCCCATTTTTGATTGTTGTGCTCCAATAGTTCTGTGAACGGAAGCGACGGCTCAACGGCGGTCACATCTGCTCCTCTTTGCGCAAAGGGAATAGAAAATATTCCAGAGGCCGCTCCGATGTCGAGGACAGAGGCGCCATTAAAATTTACGCCTTGATTTTCCAACCAGCCGATAATACGTGCTGACCGTCTTCTTCCTTCATCGTTGAACGATTGCTCATTGTAGTTTTGGGCCGCGATGGCGCCAAAAGTGAATCTCGGCTCGATCCCTGCTGATTTCATCAAGTTTACACCTGTCGTTTGGTCGTCCTTCCAAGCTTGTTCCCAAGCAGCTTCGTTGCGTAACATTTCGATCATCTAGCTTAACACCTCATTTCTTAATGAATGTAAAATGTAAATGGATTTCAGCTTATTCCTCAAGCTGTTCTCATTCCCCTTCCAACTCTCCTTCAAGCTCTAGGTATTTCTGCCGCAGCTGATGCAGAACTTGTTCATCCGGTGTCCAGTATCCTCGCTGCTCGCTTTCCAGCAATGTTTCGATCATCGCATGGTAAGCCCAACGGTTGTTGTCCTGCAGCTTCCGGCTAAGTGCTTCATCAGCCATATAGACGTCATGCAGACGATCGAATACCCAAGGTTCTACTTTTCCAGTCGTGGCTGCAAGTCCCAGTACATACTCGAATCGGCTGGCCATTTCCTTTGCGCCATGATAAGGATGCTTCAAGAGATCGTTGATCCATTTCGGGTTCGTTAAGCGAGTCCTTACTCCGCGTGCAATCGCATGTTCGGCAGATTCTGTCTTGATTTGCTCCCCTGTCGTATCCGTAATATGAATGTCTGCTTTACGACCTTTCATCACTTCCACAGACTTTGCCAAGCCGCCAAAATACTCATAATAGTGGTCCGAATCCGTTACTTCCCATTCATGACTGCTGCGAATTTGCGACACAATATCCACCTCCAGCATATGTGACCGGTACAATTCCGGCTCCGCCTGTCCTCGCGCTAGTGCGCTGTATACATGCTGCTGGCTGTCCGTGTATGCCGCTCCGAGCTCAGACTCCTCGTTCCATAGCTTCGTCTCGATCATCCGCGTCACCGTCGTGCCATACTCTCCTTCTGCCGGGCCGAAGATGCGGGCGCAAGCTAAGTCATGCGCTTGACTTGCCTCATATCCAGCAGCAAGCAGCTCCTCCTCCATGCTTCGTGTATGAGCCTTGAACCAATTGAGCTCATCAGGTTCATCCAGCTCCGAAACCTTGCGGAATAGGTCATGTAATTCTTCCAGCAAATTCGGAAACAAATCGCGAAAAACCCCAGTAATATGCACCATGACGTTCAAGCGCGGTCGGCCTAATTCCGCAAGCGGGATCACTTCATATTCTGTACGGAACGTTCCGACTCCCCCGCCAATGCGAACCCCCATATAATGCAGGATTTGCCCGATGGTTTCCCCTTGTGTGCGCGACGTCTCAATCCCCCAGAGGATGACCGCCGTCGTGTGCGGGTAGTCCCCGTGCTGCTCGCGATATTGCTGTATGGAGTTTTCGGCGACAATCGCCCCCCGTTCAGCAGCTGTACGGCTGGGCACTAAGCGGGGATCGAATTGGTACAGATTGCGTCCGGTCGGCAATATTTCAGGTGTTCGCAGCACGTCACCAGCGAGCTTAGCTGGAACGTACCGGCCTTCCAACGCCCGCATCAGCCCTTCTGCTTCCTCATTTTGCAATGATCTTAGGTAAGCTTCGTAACCGTACTCGAGCGAAGCTTCCAACTGCTTAAGCCAATCTGGATGTTCACTCTTATACATGTCCGGGATTGCCTTGTTTGACACATAAGCGGTCACTAACGCATTCGCTTCCTCATCGAGCTGGCGCAGCAAGCTCACATGCTTGCCCGAAGTTAGCGCATCCGCCCGAACGCCTTGACGTTCAGCGAGCAGTCCGCGAATTGAGCGAATATTTCCCCGCTCGTGGCGAAGCACGAATTGCATATGGTTCAAAGCGACTTCAGGAGAATAGCTGTCGCCAAGCACATGCAGTCCACTAGGGATGAGCGAACGCTGCATGCGATAGAGCTCCTCCTCCATGTGTTCTACGGTCTCCGCGGAGAAGTCAAGCGACTTCGCTACCGCCTGCAGCTCTTGTAGAATCGCCTCACATCGTTCCGGCGCGAGCTGCTTCGCTTCACGATATTCGTGCAGCAAGGCTTCCAGCTCACGCCATTCGCCATACAGCTCAGCTTCTGTAAAGGGCGGAGCCTGATAGCCGATCAATACGGCATGGCTGCGCCGCTTGGCGATCATCGCTTCGGACGGATTCCCTACGTGATAGTAGTACAAATTGGGCAAATCCCCGAGCAAATCGTCCGGTACACAGTCCCCAGACAGAGCGGCCTCTTTCCCCCGCTGAAACTCTAAGGTGCCGTGTGTCCCGATATGGACGATGGCATCCGCTTGAAACTGTTCACGAATCCATTGATAAAACGCAGTATATTGATGCGTAGGTAGTAACGAACGGTCATGCAGCGACTTCTCTGGATCCTCATGGATACCGCGTGAAGGTTGCAGGCCGATAAACACTTGGCCGATCATTAAGCCGGGTATGAGAAAGGAGCCGTTGTCCGTCATGATGTCACCAGGCGGCTGACCCCAGCGGCTTATCGCTTCTTCTCCCCAAGAACGTCTGGATAGCTTCTGTGTGAAATGGGGATCCGCATAACGGATCAACTGACTCGAAGCTTGAGGATCAGACCATTTTGCGGAATTGACTAGACCGCCCTCTAAAAATCTGGCACGCAGCTCCGCCGCTGACAGTTCCTCGGTATGATATCCTTGCTGCTTCAGCCAGCTCAATAAACGTGCTATCGATTCGAATGTATCCAAGAAGGAACCGCCGAACACCGTTCCTTCGCCTGGCGGATAATTGTAGCCAATGAGCGCCAGCTTCTTCTCTGCATTGGGCTTGCTCCGCAGAGCAAGCCAGCGGCGGATGCGATCTGTCAAGCGTTTCGTCCGTTCAGGGATAAGTGCAAGCCGCTTTAGCGGAACGTTTAGCTCGGCGTCTTCTCCGTCTTCCTGCAGTGCCGCTATCGGAAACATCTCCACGCTCCCGTCAAGCTCCGGCAGCATGACCTGAACGAGCAGCAAAGATGGCTCAAGTCCACTCGCAGACTGTCTCCATTCTTGTTCCGTTCTACTGTTCAACAATAGCGGATGCAGCATCGGCACATCGAGCTGTTCCAGCATCTGCACAGCCCCGTCTTGATTTCCTCCGCCGGGACCAATCCCAAGTCGGAAAGGCAGCAGGTTCACGATAAGGTCGACTTGGTGACCTTCGCCAAGTAGCAACTCGTGCAGACGGTCGAGTGGAATGTTCATCACTGAAGGAAACGCGATCGGCATGACGTTCACGAAAGCCTCCAATTGTTCCTTAAGCTGCGCAATACATTCCGCAGTATCGAGCGGATTGCTATTCCCAAGATATAAAATCGCGACATTCGGCCGACCTTCGTCGTAGCGATTGCTTTGCCGGTAGCTGGCTGCAGACGAGTAAACCGTGCGACTGCTCGGCTCCATAATCGTTAACTCCCGAACATATACCGGCTCCTTAGGCTCCGGCAACAGATGGCAGCCGCCGTATTCACGGCCTGCCAGACAAAGCAGTCCGAGCATATTCGCTGTGCCTCCGCCCCGCCAATATTCGGTAAATCGAACGTAGTGTTCATAATCCGCATTACCCTCATCCATTCCTTCTAGCGACAAGGACGTTGCCGCCTGTGTATGCCCTTCTTGTCTAGGCAAATTTGCAAAGGTCAGACTGCCTAGCCTGAGTAGCGAAGCGATCTCAGCGGAGTTGCCGCCAAGCGGAACGATATGAGCCGTCCCTTTGCTTAGCAGGCTACTCAACCATTCGACAACGTCCTGGCGGACGCCATGTGCATCGAAGATGACCAGGTCAGCTCCAACAAGCGTGGCTTCCACGTCCTCAAGCTCGTCGATCTTCCGACTCCCTAAATCGATGATGGTCAGATGCAGCTGTTTTTTCTGATTTTGATCAAGCAATTGATATGCTTCAGACAAATGCGACAACGTCGTTTCCCCGTTTGTGAGTATGGATAGCTTCAACGCGCCATCCTCCTTTCCGTAATCCATAAATCATTATTTTTAGATCAACGTCCGTACAGCTCGTTCGATACTCCCAGCCTCCAATTGTTCTAACCGGTAATACCGCGCTTGCATCGCTTCCGCCAGCTTGCGGGCATAGCCGAATCGTACTACACCATCCTCTGTATCGATCACAAGTGTGCGTATGCCAGCCGCTGCGATGCGTTGTGCAGCTTGCAGGCTTTCCTGCCATGGATCACCTGCCGCTTCTGCGCTGACGTTCGCCTTTCCATCGGTCATGACGATCATCGCGGGGATGAGTCCACTTCTTCTATTTAACAAAGGGCGGATCGCCATAAGTCCCTTTTCCAGTCCAATACCTAGCGGAGTTTTCCCGCCAGCTGGCAGCGTCCTCAATTTGCGTTCCGCGAGCTCTACACTGCGTGTCAACCCGAGCAGCAATTCAGCTTGTTGATCGCGAAAGGCAATCAAGCCCACATGGTCACGCTGCCGGTACGCATCACGAAGTAAAGACAATACCGCACCTTTGACAGCCTTCATTCTCTTATTTGCATTCATCGAACCGCTGGCATCGACGACGAATAGCAAAGCAGTTCCTGTCTTGTTTTCCCTAACCTTCACACGCACATCACTCGGCTCAATCCATAGCTTTAAGTTCGTGTTATATGAACTTGATTGTTGCTTACGTATCCGCTGAAAGGGAGCCGCCATACGAAGCGTGGCATCAAACGCAATGTCTCTTAGAGGGCCGCGTGGCATCGCAGCCCGCACATATCGACCGTTTACCGTTCCTACTGACGCTTGATTTCGTTTCCCAGTTTGCGCTTGTTTCATTGGATGCGGCGAGGTAAAGACGAATGGCTGCACAGCGATTTCCCGTCCAACGGCTTCCACTACAGCCCGCGCCTCTGAGGAAAGAGATTGTCTACTATCGGCTTCGCCGTTGTGGTCGCCCCCAAGTTGTGCAGGCGAAGCGAATTGTGACCGGTCAACTTGCTCGCCGTTTGTCGCATTATTCTCCTCTTCCGCTTGGCTTTCCGTATCGCGATGCGATCCTGATGATGGATGATCGCCATTCGAATCATGCTTCGTTTGCTCTTGATCCGGCAAGTCTCCAGGCGACTTCCCTCGCGACACTTCCGGTTGAGATGCTGCACGCATCCGGTGCGGCAGCACAAAGCCCGCCGCTTCTTGCAGATGTTCCTGTGTCGTCTCGCTAAGACCCTCCCAAGCTGTGATCGTACGGACCGCTTCGATCAGCAGGATGTCCGCGCGGTGTCCCAGACAGCCAGCTTCCTCAGCGATTTCGGCAGCCAAACGTAGCAGCTCTCCATCAATATGTACAGCAGGCAGCCGAGTCCTAGCCGCTGCGATACGTGCTCTCAATTCCTTCGTTTCCGATTCATAAGCTAGGCGAAACGACTCAGGATCTTGTTCGAAGGCGAGCAAGCGGCTTGCGATTTCCGTTCGCTCCGCAAGGTCCGCCGAGGTTTCCAGTCGCACATATAGCCCGCAGCGATCAAACATCGCCGGCAGCGGCTTCCTATCGTCCGGACTCATAGCTGCGAACAGGCGGAATGCTGCACTGTCAAGGCCACTTCTTCGCTCAGAGCTCTTGCGGACATGCCCATGCGCGGGCTCGCCCGCCACATTGTCGCCAGCAGTCAGGACCGCTTTCATTAACCTTTCGGGCATGATATGCGCATTGTCTACCGTGACGATGTGCCCATCCGCAGCTGCAAGCAAGCCGGGTACAAACGTTCGTTTGCCGCTGCGGACAGCAGCTGCCATATCCCAGTCGCCCCAAAGCCGTTCCTCATCCACGTTCAAAGGAATGTTAATGACGTTAAGTTCCGGCAGAAGCTCTGTAACACCATGGATGAGCGTGGACTTCGCCGTTCCTGGTGGGCCTGCCAGCAGCACCCCCTTTAATCCCGGATTTACAGCATGAAGCAGCAGCGCCTTTTGCGCACGTTCTTGACCGACTACAGCACAGAACGGATACAAGTGAGGCTTAACTTGCATGGGTGACCTCGGACAGAAGGTCGCCGAGCAGCTCGCGTATCGTCTCGTGGTCATATGCTCCCTCTTCGAACGGCCGCTTGCGCATGCGATGCGGCATCACCATCATCGCCGCTTCTACCATATCGTCTGCCGCGATCTGCGTTCTTCCCTGGAATGCAGCCATCGCCATGGCGGTTTTCATTAACATGATATCCGCACGATGTCCGTCTACCTTCAGCCGAATGCCGACTGCGGCGGTCCATTTCAGTAACTCCTCGGACGGTTTGATCTGCTCGAGCAGCTGACGCGCTCGTTCTATCCGTTCCCGAAGCTCTAGTTGTTGCGGCTCATAACGTCTTCGGAATTCGTCTGGATCTGCTTCGAATGCTAGGCGCCGGCGAATGACCTCCATTCGGCTCTCCACATCTCGTTCCCCATTCACCTCTACTGAAAGCGCGAAGCGATCCAGCAGCTGCGGCCGCAGCTCCCCTTCCTCCGGGTTCATCGTACCGATCAAGATAAAGCGGCTCGGATGCGAGTAGGAGACGCCTTCTCGCTCAACGGTGTTCACCCCCATGGCTGCTGCGTCGAGCAGCGCATCGACGATCGCATCATCGAGTAGATTGATTTCATCCACGTACAAAATATGTCCATGCGCCTTCGCTAACAGTCCCGGCTCGAACTTTTTCTCTCCTTCTCGAATCGCATGCTCGATATCCAATGTGCCGACGACGCGATCCTCCGTAGCATGTACGGGCAAATTCACGACGCTCAGCTCCGGCATTAAGTCCGCGATTGCGCGTACGGCCGTCGATTTGGCTGTGCCTTTCTCCCCGCGGATCAAGATGCCGCCGAGCTTCCGATTGACAAGATTAAGCAGCAGCCCTTTGCGCATCAAGTTCTGTCCGACGATTGCCGCGAATGGATATACGTCTGCTTTCCCCTCCATGTTGATCCTCTCCTTTGTAAATGTTTTAGACATTCGTTATTTGACTGCTGCGATTGCGGGTTGAGCTGAGAAATCCACCGCTTCAAGCAGCCCTTCGATATGGCAATGCATGCGACCGCTTCGATCATCCCTTCCCACGCTCGCTCTTACACCAAATACATCGCGCAACATGCGATCGGTGATGACTTGCTCCGGCGACCCGCTGGCATACATTCCGCCTGCACGCATCACCAACAATTCATCGGAGCAAGCTGCAGCATGGTTGAGGTCATGCAGGACCATGACGATCGTGATGCCATATTTGCGATTTAAGTTATGGACTAGCTCCATAACCTCCCACTGGTGATTGACATCGAGATAGGTCGTCGGTTCATCTAATAAGATGAGCCCCGATTGCTGTGCCAAGGTCATGGCAATCCATACGCGTTGCCGTTCTCCGCCGGATAAGTTAGACAGCTTTCGCTCCGCAAAGGGAAGCGTTCCGGTCTGAGCCATGGCCCATTCGACAATCTCCTCGTCTTCCTTGCGCTTTGCGCCCCATACAGGCTGATGAGGAAAACGTCCGTAACTGACCAGCGAACGCACGGACACGTCCGGCAGAGATGCCTGACTTTGCTGAAGCATTGCCATATGTCGTGCTAACTGCCGACGGGGATAACTATCGAGCAGTCTGCCTTGCAGAAGCACCTTTCCTTGCGCAGGCTTTAATTGTCCGGCGCAAGTTTTGAGCAAAGTGCTTTTGCCGCTGCCATTCGGACCGATAATGCTGTAAATTTTTCCGGCCTCCACCTGCCAATTCAGCGAATCCAGCACCGTACGGTTGTGAAGCCTCACGGACACGTCTTCCAAGCGTAACAACGTCATCGCGCTTCCCTCCTTAGCAAATATAGAAAGAACGGCGCACCCAAAGCTCCCATCATAATGCCGACCGGCAGCTCCAAAGGAGCAAACATCAAGCGGGCGAGTGTATCGCAAAAGGTCACGACGGCCGCTCCAAGCAGCACGGATGCAGGAAGTAAGAACCGATAATCACTGCCGATCAGCAAGCGGGCTGAATGCGGAACGATCAGACCGACGAAGCCGAGCAGGCCGACGACGCTGACCGCGCTTGCGGCAAGCAAGGTAGCGAGCGCCGTCAGGAAGAAGCGAGCTGCTTCCACCGACAAGCCGAGGCCGCGTGCATTGGAATCACCAAGGGCAAGTATATTCAAATGTGAACTGCCAATGAACGCCAGGCTCATGCCAATGAGCGAATAAGGCAGAATGATTTCAAGCTCTGGCCAGCTTTTGGCGGACAAGCCGCCAACCATAAACACGAGGGCACCGTTCACCCGATCGCTAAAGAAAATTAACAATGCGGAGATGCCGGAGCCGAGAAAGGCGGACACGGCCACGCCTGCAAGTATGAGGCGCACCGGCTGTACACCGTCCTTCCAGGCAAGCAAATAAATGATGGCAGCAGCTCCGGAAGCGCCAAGAAAAGCGATTGGTGTCAGCATCGACCATAGATGAGGAAATAAAATGAGAACGATGATGCCGAATAATCCTGCTCCAGATGACACGCCGATGATGTGCGGATCTGCCAGCGAGTTCCGCATCACGCCTTGCAAGAGCGCACCGGACAGTGCCAGATTAGCTCCAACGAGCATGCCCACTAACGTTCGAGGCAGCCGAATGTTCCACACAATTTCCTTCATTGGACCGTCATAACCGTGAAAGACATATAACCAAATCTCTGACAACGAAATGCGGACTGCTCCGGTACCGATGCTGAATCCAGTAGCGAGGATTGCCGCAGCCGTCAAAGCGACAATGACAAGAATGCCTTTGGACATCGGAATACGGAAAGCATTAATGACCATTCTCATATGTATCCGGATAAACAAGCTTAGCCAAATATTCGACTGATTCACTTAATCGAAATCCCGGGTTTGAGAGAAACCGATCAGACGGCAAGATGACCATACGGTTTTCCTTCACAGCACGCAGCGATGTCCATGCAGGTTGGCTGGCCAGATCGGATTGAATTTTCTTCTCCCCATCTTCTCGCGCCCCGTGGATCAGAATAAAAACATAATCCGGATTTAGCTCGACGATTTTTTCCAGACTAAATGGTGCAGTCGACGGACTGTCGCTTGCTGCTTCCCATGTTTCCGCCAAATTGTTCATATGCAGCATAGTTGCGACCTCGATTCCGACGGTATCTTGCCGCTGCACAGAAAGGCTGTTAGGGGTCACGTTCAGCATGATGAAAGTTGGTGCATCACTGGCCGGTACCCGGGCAGTCCATTCACGAATTTCCTGATCCAAATCGGCAAGTGCTTCCCTAGCTTTGTTTTCCGTCCCAGAGAGCTGACCGAACAACACCGCTTTTTGTTGCAAATCTGCATATGTACTCAGATTGAACAGGGCGAACGGCACGTTACTCGCATCCAAAATCGCCGTTAACTCACGGTGAAACACCACAGAGCCGATCACGAGATCAGGCTTTAAAGCAAGTAGCTTCTCCGTATTGACGGTCGTCATTCCCCCGACTTCTTCGATTCGCTCCGCCTCATCCGGCACCGTTCCACCCGGTGATGTGGCGTGGGCAATGGCGTGACCGTCAACCGAATAAAGCAAATCCAATAGCTGCGGCGATAGGACGATGATGCGCTGTGGTTGCTCAGGCAGCCGAATCTCCCTTCCAGTGTCGTCTTCGAACGTGAGAAACGACTCCCTTTCCTCCGCATCATGAACAGATACAGGTCTAGACTCCGCTGACGGCGATAACTCCAATGCATCACGATTATTGTCGCTCGCAGGATTGGACGGCGCTGCACAACCGGATACGAACATAACTCCTGCTAGCAGTCCTCCGCTCCATTGGCGAAGTAAATTTTGCCGCTTGTATGCATGCATCACTTTGAACCTCCTGTCTTTTGATTCATACAACACTTCACTCAAAATGATGTTAATCGTAATCATTACGATTAACTCATGCATATTGTAACAGCGACTACTTTTATATGTCAACCACTTCGTAATGTTTACTATTAATTTTTTGAAAATCAAAAGGACTTGACGGTTACAAAGGTTCCACAAGGTTTAGGTGGGAGGATGGCAAATATGCTGTAACGCCACCTCTATCGATGCCCCACCCTTTAATGCGTAGCTTGCAAATACATGACGGAATGTATGGCTAGTAAAATCAATTAATTCGTTGTTCTTATCTCGGATATTATGCTGTTTAATCCATGGTCGCAAATGATTCTTATTCCAATTTGAATGCGAAGCCAATCCAACCGGGTAGCCTTTTTTGCTTCTATTTCTTGACAGGAACAAATATGGAAGCCCTGATTCCTTTTGTAACGGCACTGCATATTCTTTGATTTTATCCAATGCGTATACTACTAGTTGATTCGCTGGCTTTGAAACCTCTACTGGTTCGGGACTCAACTTTCCAGTTGAATAAATTAGCATCGTATCGCCGCCTACTTGCTTGATTGAGGCGCTATAAATAGTGATCAACTCACTAATACGCAGTCCCAATTGAGTCAATATATTTAACTTATAATGTTATGTATTTTTCCGATTGAAACACTTACCCTTAGGATAAGCAGGGAGGTTGTAAATCGATGTCTGATTTAAAAAAACTGATCGGTGAAAAAATTCGTAGCATACGTAATAAAAAAAATCTGACCTTACTTCAATTAAGCCAAATAACAGGGCAACAAACCTCATATTTAACCGAAGTTGAACTTGGAAAAAGAAATCTATCCATTGATTCATTGGAAAAAATCATGGACGCTCTTAACATAAAGCCAGGAAATCTTTTAGATTTTCGAGAAATCGATCCAGATTCTCAGGAATTTGAGACCAGAACTGTCCTTGAGGTCCACTATCAATTTCTATTAGGGAAGAAGAGCGAAGATGTAAAGATGATCCATAAGATAACAACGGAGATTTTCAAATCAATAGATGCCGCAGCGAGGTCTGAATAGCCATTTTTTATCGCCATTAACACAAAAAGAGCGTTTTCTTTTTTACACGGGATTTCGCTCTTGTATTTTCTTTAACTGTACCTGCCAATAATCGCTTCAATAATTTGTAAGTTTTAAGAGCTGACAGTATCCCTATGCAACGCTTAGCCATGTTTTAATTTGGTCTAATGTTGCCTCACTTTTGGCTTGGTTGTAAATATATTCAATCATGTCGTGCTTTTTCTGGATACGGTAGTGATGTAACCCATCGTTTAAACTTCCTTGGCTGTCATACTGGTAATATAACGTAGAAAACATGAGCAGGGTCAAGTAACGATCAATCGCCTGAGTAGATCGAACCTGGTAACGATCCATGGCCGGTTGTACTTTCGCAGTTCGAAAATACGTTTCAATGTCCCAACGTTTGCTGTAATAGCATAGAATCTCTTCATTGCTCAGTGAAATATCCGTGCTCAGAAAGGCCTTCATCAGCTTAGATTCAAAGCCATCTCCCTCTTTCCAACATAGGAGCAGGGCGGCATTTTCCAAGAGATTGAGCTTCCCTTCATAGCGATATACTCGGTAAGCGGAGGAGCCGATCGTTCTCCAGACCTTCAGCTCCTTTAAAATACCCAATTGGACAACCAACCAGCCTAGGTTATAACCAGGTTTCTGAAAATCCCGATCTCAAAAGTAAAAAAAGCGCTTGAAAACCCAAACGCTAGGTGTTATTCATGATAAAATGGCGGCGAAATCCCTTTAAGCACTTAGTTCCAGAAATACTGCATCCGCGTATACCCGACATCCCATGCTTTCATGTCGCCCTTAATCGTGATCTTCAGCTCATCCCCCGGCTCAAGCGGAATCTTGAATAGCGAAGGGAACAGATCAGGATGAGTACGCTGAAGTTCTCCAGAATTGCTCATGATCTCCCTGTCATCCCGAGTAACACTGATACTACCGGAATAATCCGTTGGTTCGGGGCATCCGTAATCGAAGGAGAAAATCGTCTGTCCCTCAGACTTGTACGTGAACGTTCTGGAATCTCCGCCTTCAGCGCCATATAGGTTATAGCGGAGCGGTATCTTCTGTCCGTTGATTTGAATACTGTCCGGTTTGTCTCCGGTGGATGAATTGCCCGAGTTATCCGCCCATTCAGTGATCGCCACAAACGGACCCTCTACTTTAGTTGTTATTTTGTCTACCGCCGCCCCTAATCCCCATAAAGCTATAAAAAGAACCATACCCGATATAGCCGTTGCCACCAGATTGCGCCCGAGGCTCCGGTAACGGAAACCAAGCTTGTACGCCCCAAAACCGAGGGCTGCTCCCATCGAATTCTGAAGAGCGTCGTTGATATCGAAGCTGCCCAGGAATGTAAGGGCCTGGATCGTTTCCAGCACAA
The DNA here is from genome assembly GCF_051966115.1 of Paenibacillus sp. SAFN-117. NCBI lineage: Bacteria > Bacillati > Bacillota > Bacilli > Caryophanales > Paenibacillaceae > Paenibacillus > Paenibacillus sp. SAFN-117. Next base: position 51,534 of record NZ_JBQCLK010000014.1, on the reverse strand, counting down.
GAATCGCGATGAAGAATAAGATGATGAACCGGACAAAGCTGACCCGGTATAGCCATGGAATCAATATACCGAAAGGAATAAACGCAATAGTGTTCCCGAAAGCCACCATACTCATTAGGTTGGGATGCAGGAGATCAGCTGGAGACGGCAAACTAATAAAGTTCTCCGGCATGAAAATAAAGGTGTAGCTGGAAATTTGCTCCGAAGCCTCTCCTCTGCCGAAAGCGAAGAACATAAAATAAAGTACAATAATGGTATAGACAATAGTTGCGGTTAGTAAAATTTTGCGTTGTTTGACCATGCTTAACTCCTCCACTCTATTTTTCCACTTGTCACTATAACCTACTTACCTGTTTCATGAACCCCCCACCCCTTAGCTTGATTAACTTTACTTGCCCAAATTCAGTTCTATGAAATGTAAAAAGAGACTCCCTTGACTCTCTGCGTAAAATAGAAATAACACCAATCACTCCACGCAGAGGAGAAGATGATTTGTCTCATACGTTTATCACAACAAAATCATTGGAACAATCGGTCGGAACAATGGAAACTTCCGCTCCCCTGCATGATACACGCCGCTCATGCTTACTTGATGCATTGACCGGTGATCCGACTTATAGACGTCCGCATTACACATAAGAGCTAAGCATCGCAGGACATGTAGATTCCAAGGCAATATCTTCACCCAGCGATTGGTTTCTGAAGTATTTGGCGAGTCATGAATGTGATAGGTCAGTCTTCCGCAAATCATGTTCCAGATTTATTGTGTTATTCGCTTTTGCTTCATCCAGCAGGGCGGCCATTAGCTTCTAGTATTCTTGGTAAGTCTGACCGACCTCTCGGCTTACTTTCAGCAAATTTTGAAGCAAGAAACGCCGGAATCCCCGGTTGTTCTTCATTTCACCGAATTACACTTTCCACCTCGATCATGCGCCGGACAGAAAGTTCACGACCTTCCTCGCTCTGGAGTTTTTCGCGTGCTTTAGCCTTTTAGCCAAGATAAGTCATTTCTCACTTTAATCTCGCGATTCCCTTGCGCTTTGCTGCAACGCTCCTTAAGTGGGCAACCTTCGAGTCTGCACATCGGTAGTAACGCACTTGTATTCCATACACGCTTTCATTTTATTGTATGCTCTCGCTCAGAAATGAAGCGCGCATGGGCTTGATGGCGGTAGGCGGCTCATTCAGATTACAAAGGTGCAAGGGAGTGGGGTATGGGTGGAGGAGTTTACGTCCGCCCTTTGAACGTCGTGTTGTACTCTTCTAACCTTTTCCAAGAACACAACGTTCAAGAGCGGCCAGAACTCGTTCCCCCTCCCGACAACTGCAAGATTATAAAAGAGGGATCTGTCCCTAGTCATTTATGACTTTGAGACAGCCCCTTAAAATTAGAGTAGTAACCCGTAGTGCTTGATTTTACAACTTTTCCTCTAGATGGTTCAGTTATGACCGTTATTCCAACACCTCCACATTCGCATAAGGAGATTTTGATGACTCTAACAGGGGCTGCGACACCCCTTTCAGATGCATGTCGAAAAACGCGGTAATGTAATCGCGTTGTGCCGCAAGCGCCTGTTCCGGCTCGACGATTCCAACACTCCCCTGGACGACTTGAGGAGAAAGGCTCAGCTTACTGCTTATTTGCGGCAGCAGATATTGTTGATCGGTGAACGTATAATGCGCCCCGTTCGGTATCGCTACATCTAGTTTCCACCCGCTCGACTCGTTCCAGAACGATGCCCTATCCTCCGCCGTGAGATGGGAATCCACCTCTCCCTCGTCGGTAAAACCAGCATTCATTAGTAAAAACGGGCGGTCAAGTCCATGCTGAGCAACCGGAAGCAGGTGGTTGGGTAAATAGCCCATCGAGCCATCCATATCGATACCGGCGCCGATTCGCTCATCTTCATACATCGCTTGGGCAGCCGTTGCGCCGCCAGCAGAATGACCAAAAATGCCGATTCTAGATAAGTCCAGTGCAAGGTCCAACCCTTCAGGCAGCTCACGTTTCGCATGATCCGGATTGTTCCCTTCCTTGAGCGCCTCCAGTCGATCCAGTACAAACCGGACATCATCAACCCTGACGCTCATCATTTTCAGTACCGTATCCGCCCCGAAATCAGGCAATTGCTCGGTCTCTATTCTCCCTTCGGGAAACTCGACGACCGTTGTCTCATATGTGTGGTCAATGGTCACAACGACATAGCCATTACTGGCCAATTCCTGAACGTTAATCGTACCTAGACTTCTCGGAACAGATCCGCCCGGAGAATATATGATGACAGGCCAGCCCTTCTCTCCGTGCTCTGCGGGTGCGTTCAGCGAAGCATGAACGCCGATGTTGGATAGATCGATTCGGCCGGGCTCTACTCCGATTGTCGGCATGACGGTTTCGTCGTAAAATGCAGCTGCGTTTGGCGGTATATATTTGGCTTTCTGGCCAACCTCCCGGGTGGCCGGGTACCAGATGCTGATCATAAGCTCCCGCTTTCGATCCTTTACCCAAGGATCGGCTCGGTCGATATCTGTCAAGTGGAGCTCCGTCACGCCCACTGGCATCTCGCCAGTCGGCTCAGGTAACGTGATGTGAATCCGTTCACCGGTATGCGGTTCGTCGTATTGTACTGGCGGTTCCGCCAAGATGAACAGGCTAACGGCCGCAACCATTACGGCTGCTGAGGCGAACATGGCGAACCTAACCTTACGAGCAGACTCCCCGTTGATAAACTTTATGATAGAATTTACTGTGATCATGTAATATGTCATATAGATCACCATAAACAATCCAACGCAAACCAATATTGGAAGCAGGAGATTTATACCACCCATTCCTCCGAAGAGCTTCCGCAGCCAGTTAAAGATAATCAAATAATGACCGAGGCCGACCAACAGCGGCAACAAGAAGATCAGTGCGTTCTGTTTCAGGATCGTAGCGGCGATTTCCTTGTGGCTCACGCCGATTTTTTTCAATATCTCATAGCGAGAACGATCGTTCGTCGCCTCCGTCAACTGTTTAAAGTATAGGATACTGCCCGTTGCGAGAAGGAACATCACACCCAAAAACCCTAGAATGAAAACATTGAAAGCTGCATTCTCGATGCCGAGGCGATACACGGAATAATAGGTCGACAGCTTCATTTCTGATGTCTGTATAGCTGCAAGCGCATCAGCGGTCGCCTTCGTATTCTTCTGGTCCTGAACGATGTAACCAACATATTGCTCGGTAGGAACTTGCGCTTCCAGCATGCGAAATGTATCGTCCGCAACGACGACCATAATATCCGGATAATGCCAATTGAGAACACGTTCAATCGTCATGCCTGCAAATGCTAAATTAACGTTCCCATTAGGCAAATCCAGGGTGATGGTTTCTCCTGCATAATCCGCCCATTCGTAATCGGTATACATGGGGCGAATCGCGATCACTTGATCTGATTCGTTCAGCGTTAACCGGTCAAGACTCAGTGCCTCCGCTACGCGATTATATTCGCTGGCCGATATCACTTTCACCGGATGCTCGGCTGCCTTGCGCTCACGATCAGACAAGATTTCGTCACTTGACGCTTCGCCGCTCAGATGGATGACCGGAATCGACATCTTGGCTTTCACGGGATGTGCATTGTCGCCACGTATGATCTCCTCGATCTTTTGATCGACTTCGTCATCCTGCGCTATATGCATGTAACTGAAAGGTGCCGTTACACGTGCCGTGTGCTCGTAAGCGTAGTAAGTGCTGAAACCGAAACTGAAGGCGCATAATGCGATAGCGGACAAGATGGAAATGACGCTTAGCGTACGTGCATTCCCTTTCATTCGGTACACCAGGTTGGAAATCATGATTAGGTTCATGCCCTTGTAATAATGGGACTTCCGCCTCTTGGCGTATTTCAGCAGGTAAATAACGAGCGATGAAAAAAGCAAGAAAGTTCCTGCGATGATGCCGACGGTCATGACGCCCAGGTTCGTAAAGATCTGTTCATTATTTTCAAAATTCCGAAGTCCAAATCCGTAGCCGACGATGAGCAACGCGACCGCGGCGGCAGCGGGAACGATCGACGCCCTCGGTTCCTGCTCCCCTTCCTGCTCTGCGCGGAACAATTCGATAAGCTTGAATCGATAGACCAATCGATAAGCTTGTATAGAAGTTATTGTAATTAGTATAAGAAATATAACCACAGTGGTAAGCACCGCAGGAAGGGAGAACGTGATTCCGACATCGACAGCTACTCCCAATAAGCGCATTAAAATCATGGCAAACAGCTTCGACAATAGCGTACCGGCCACAATGCCGAGAACCAGGACGCCGGCTCCAATTATCATATTTTCATAGAACAGCATCCGGCCGATTGTTTTTTTTGGAAAACCTAATAAAGCATATAGCCCGGCTTCTTTTTTTCGTTTGTGGGTAAAAAATTGGCCAGAGTACATCATAAAGACGGATACAAACAATACCAGGATGATTGATCCAACCATGAACACAGATTGCATGCTATCTGAAGATTCGACAGCCTCGACTACCTGCGTACTATATTGTAGTGAAGCAAAGACATAAAATATGGCGACGCTTGCGAACATGGAAAATAAATATATGAAATAGTTGCGAAGATTACCTTTTATATTTTTCTTGGCCAACTCAAATAACGTCATCCGTACGCCCTCCAAGCACCGTCAACACATCCAGTATCTTTTTAAAGAATGCTTGTCGCGGTGTCGTTCCTTTGACGATCTCGGCAAAAATGACACCGTCTTTTAGAAAGAGAACTCGACTGCAGTAGCTTGCCGCTAATGCATCATGAGTCACCATCAGAATGGTCGCATGCTCTTGTTCGTTCAGTTCATTTAGCGCCTCTAGCAGGCTGGCCGCAGCTCTAGAATCCAGCGCTCCCGTCGGTTCGTCGGCCAGAATCAGTCGCGGACGCGTCACAATGGCACGGCAGGCAGCAGTTCGCTGTTTCTGACCTCCGGAGATTTGGTAAGGGTATTTTTCTAGAATATGCTTGATGTTAAATCGTTCCGCAATGGCAGACACTCTGTTCTCCAATTCGTCGACCGATATACCGGACAACGCGAGGGGGAGCAGAATGTTTTCCTTGACCGTCAACGTATCCAGCAAATTATAGTCTTGAAAAATGAATCCTAGCTTGGATCGCCGAAAAGCCGATAACTGCGCCTCGTTCATTTGAAGAACGTTTTCCCCGTCGATCACGATGCTGCCGGAGGTCGGTTCATCGATGGTGGCGGCCATATGAAGCAGTGTTGTCTTCCCGGAGCCCGATGGCCCCATAATGCCGACAAATTCTCCTTCGCCTATGCACATATCGATCCCGTGAAGCACCGGCACGACGTTCCCTTTATTCCCATAACTTTTCGTTAACGCTTTTATTTCAATAACCGTTTCCACTGTATCTTTCCTCCCTGCTTTCCCTTTTTCAATTTCCATCGTACCATGCCGGTGACTAGTTATCCTTACGCTGAACTTACGTTTTTCTACTGGCGAGCTTACATTTTTGTCACGGTACTAGTTGCAGTAGTGTTAGCCGAATTAAGATATAATAGGATTAAGGATATGGAGGCGTATGGAATGAAGATGAAGATAATGATCGTAGAAGACGACCCGACTATTCGGGGGTTAATCGGCGAGACCGTCGGGAAGTGGGGATACGAATCCGTATTGTGTGACGAGTTCAACAGGATTCAAGACATGTTCCTTCAGACCGAACCGCACCTCGTGTTAATGGATATTAATTTACCCATATTCGATGGATATTATTGGTGCAGCCGAATTCGGGAATTGTCTAACGTGCCGATTATTTTTCTCTCCTCACGGGATTCGCCGATGGATATGGTTATGGCGATGAATATGGGCGGTGACGATTATATCCAGAAGCCGTTCTACGACGAAGTACTTATCGCTAAGATTAAAGCATTGTTGCGTAGAACTTACTCTTATGCCGAAACGCCAGTCAACATAATCGAGCACGAAGGCGTCCTGCTGAACCTAGGTGATCGGAAGCTTACTTCCGGCGATCGATCGATTGAACTGACAAAGAACGAATTCGTCATCGTACGGCTATTGTTGCAGAATAAGGGCCATATCGTAAGCCGGGACAAAATCATGCGCTGCCTATGGGAGGACGAAAGTTTCGTCGACGACAATACGCTGACCGTGAACATGACCCGAATCCGAAAGAAATTGGATGAGATTGGACGTTATGGGTTCATTACGACGATCAAGGGAGAAGGTTATATAATCAAATGAGCTTTCTACATTATTTGGACGATAAACGTTATTTTCTGATCTTCTTTGCTGGAATGCTATCCTTCGTTGCTTTGATGATGTTCGTAAGCACCGAGGGAACGTATCGTGTTGGAGACATAATGTATACTCTATCCGGATGCGTGTTGTTGGCCGCGGTATACGTGGTCGGAGGCTATTTGCGCTGGAGAACCCGCAACAGGATATTACATGACCTGGTAAACAACAGATGGGGCGAACTAACCGTAGCTTTGCCCGAACCTCTAACATATGAACAGCGTCAGTATACGGCACTGATCAAGAAGCTCTACAGCAATAAGCTTGAGGCCATCGGAAGGCTTCAAGACGAGAAAAAAGATTTTCATGATTTTATTGTTTCCTGGATTCATGAGGTCAAGCTGCCGATTACGGCATGTACCCTGCTGTTTAGAAATGCGTCAGGTAAGTCGGTAGAGGAGCTGATCCATGTATTCGAAGATGAATTGTTCAAAATCGACCATTATGTCGAGCAAGCCCTGTTTTACGCAAGAATTGATTCCTTTTCCAAGGATTACTTGATCGCGGAAGTCTCTCTAAACCGAATCGTGCGAAACAGTGTGAGAAAGTACGCAAAAATGTTTGTAGCCAAGCGAGTTCATTTTACAATGTGGGAAAAAGAGGAATGGGTGCATACCGATGCTAAGTGGCTCGGATATATCGTAGATCAGATCATGTCGAATGCCTTGAAATATGTCGGTGACAGCGGAAGCATCGTTTGCTCTTTCGAGGCAGATAACGAAGAGAAGAGGCTTTCCATAAGGGATACGGGTATTGGTATTAAAGCTGAAGATATTGGTCGTATTTTCGAGAAGGGGTTTACGGGCGCTAACGGAAGGCAACTTGCAAAATCGACAGGATTGGGGTTATATCTCGCTAACCGCATGGCCGTCAAACTCGGACACCGATTGTCCGTCCAATCGGAAGAGGGAAGCTATACGACACTTACGCTTCACTTCCCTAACTCGAACCATTTATATGAAATGTGATTTATACTTTCAACTGCCGTCACGCCTTCAGCTCGGTTAAGTATCACCAGGGATGGGGATTACCTGCCTTGGCGATTGCTGTTAGGGGTGTATCAATTACCTTGTTAGACAGGGGTTGCCAAGGAGTTATTTCTTGACCAGTATGACAATCTATCTTTCCTATAACATCTCCTTCATTTTTTCTTGGTACCCTGTATTCCTGACGGACTATTTAATTCTTTCTTCCTAACAATGACTAATCCATGATTGCTCATCCCCAAGATACTCCGCTCTCTACATGTTCTCATATGATATTTCAGCCATATCTCCTACTCGTCATCGTCCAGTCTATGAATGACCCATTAAGAGGGCGATACCATCTGTAGCAACATGGTCAATGATTTCTATTTCTTGTTCACCTAGTAACTGTTCGCTGGGCTGCTGGGAAAATGGCCGGCGAATGCCCAAAAACGGTGGAAACTTGTGAAAAAAGCCTGACTGCGACCAGGATATGCCCAAGAGGTATCGGATGAAATCAATCGTTGTATTTGACAAGGGGCAGTAATAAACCGAATTGCATCTGCTGAGGTGACTCCATTATGGCTGCATTGACACTGCGTATCTAGCCGTTTCCCGAGAATCTGGAAGTTGAGTTATTTTGGTTCGGATCCCCTTTCGCGGACTACAAAGGGAATTGGAGAATTCGAGTCGCATTTCGGAGGTAACCGGGGACTTGAAAGTTATATCCTACCCTTGGGGAACAGTCCCCCATTTGCGCATGGGACAAATCTACACCAACGGGATTTGATCAAATCAAGCCATTTGAAAGTATTGTACATAGAATAACAATAGCAGAATGAATCAAGATCTGATGAGCAATGGATTTAACTTGCCCAAGAGCTTGATTGACTTCCATATAAAATCCGGAGCTTGGGCTTCAACAGTTTGACGAGATGATTTATTGCTTTCCAGTGTTTCGAATTCATTCGAGCCGCAAGTCAAGATGTATTGGAGCCCCTCCTACGTTTATGCGATTCTCCAATTTTCCGTGAGTTACTGCTCGTCGAGAGGATGTGCGGCATTCCCATACCGGCAATGACGTGATCGTCACCTCCGGGAGCCTGTATGTCCAAACGGCTCCAGGCGATCCTGTGCGATCGTACAGGCGAATCATGGTATCACGACTAAGTTTGTTATCGAAATTGCCCGGCCGGATGATTGGTCCATTTCGACATTGCTCCTCCACCCAACCCAGCAGACTTCACTAATGACGGTTAAGCGTGACATTAAGTTGCTTCTTGAGGGGCTTGTTCAAAAAGGCGGCCACTGGGATCAGAACATTTTAAACCAATGAAACGGCTTCACTATCGATATGGTTGAGCATTATCAACGCGATTCAATTAGGGGTTGGGCGTATCGGATAACGGGAAAATATCAGACTGTCGAGAAAGTCCTTTTCGAATAGGCACGAGGAAATCAAAAGTAAAAACAAGGTGATCAGATCGGTTTAAATCGATTTTTCTTATAAAAGTTGAGTCCACCCACATCAAAATGCGTTATATAGAAAGCCGGATTCACATTCTACCGATTTTTCGACAGTCTGAAAACATCCGGCTATACATGTTTGAATTTATTTTTGGTATTGTAATACTCAATTCATTGATGGTATAATTTAGTTGGCTTTTGGCAGCGAAAGAAGGTGATGAATTGATTGAGTCGTTTTGGAATATCTGTCTGCTTCACGATATATCAACCCGTGATCAGTTGCTTCGCGAGGCCATTAGAGTGAAGCGGACGCAACAACTTCTGGAACAGCAACAGTTGGCCGAAACGGAGCTAATGACAGAACCTGAGAAGCTGTTTCAGTGGATGAAGGAACGCGCCTTAGACAAAGAATTAGGCCATTTTCCCGGCGATCGGGATTTATTTTATAAATTATACCATGCAGGCAAGGATATGGACTTGTTGGAATACGCCTTGCTCACCATCCAACAAGATCGTGTTACAGGGAGCATTGTCGTCCATCCAGGAATCGTCGAGCGGTTTGTCGATCAGTGTGAGCGACATGGCTACAAGAACATTCTGTTTGCAGAAGCTGAGAAGTATATCAAAGGACTCATCGAAACGAAATGTTACCATCGACCATGGACAATCACATTGTTAACGGAAAACTACATCATAGGCAGATTATTCAAAACGTATTTCGAGCCCTATTCCAATATCCGCATCGTTCAAGGGTCCATCTATCAGCCGTTGCCTGCAGAACATCAACTCGACGCGATCCTGGCGATGCCGAATTTCGGTATGAAAATGAACGATGACGAGGTTGCGGTTCGGGAATCCGAAGGCGCAGCGGCCAGCTATCTCCTTCCACTCTTGCAAGACGGCGGGAGATTGAGCGTGACCTTTCCTGCACGGATGCTGTTTCAATCCGGCGCGATCGCCAGCTGGCGGAAGCAAATGAATGATCAGGCGCCGGTGCAAACGATCCATTCGCTTCCGGACGGCTTGTTTCGTCCCTACACTTCCATCAAGACCTATCAGGTTGACTTCTGCAAAGCGCCTGTGGAAGAAGTGATCCTCGGGAGGCTCCATATGGAGAAGTCAAAGCTTGTGGGGGAACGGGAGATTGCCATCCATCCCGACCGGTTCCGAGAGCTGGATCATTGGCGAATTGAACTACTATTGGATGAAGATCAGGATACACTTCGTTCCTTCCAACAGGCGGCAACCCCGAAAGTGAAGCTGCGCGATGTGGCAGATATTTTTCGGGGAAAATCGATTCTTAAACAGGATCTAAAGCCCGGGAACATTAAGGTGCTGAATATATCCAATCTGGATGACGGCGAAGTGTTATTGGATCAGCTTGAAACGATTGACGAGGAAGAGCGGAAAGTGAAGCGTTACGAGATTCTCCCAGGCGACTTGGTTATGACGTGCCGCGGCACCGTGAACAAGCTGGCTGTGTTTCCGGAGACCCAAGGGGTAGTCATCGCCTCCTCGAATATGATCGTGATTCGATTCAAGTCGGTAATCAAGAGCCATTTTGCCAAAATGTTTCTGGAAAGCCCGGTCGGGACGGCTCTTATTCAAAGCTTCCAGCGGGGGACGACTGTAATGAATCTGAACCCGGCGGATGTGGCGGAATTGGAATTGCCGCTGATACCTGAAGACACACAGTTAGAATTAATAGAGCAATATATTCGTGAGAAGGAACGTTATAAAGAAGTCATTCGAGAAGCGGCGAACCGCTGGGAACAAGTGAAGAGCCAGTTATACGAGCAACTCTACTGAGGAGGAATTTAGGATCATGGCAACTGCGAACATTGGATTCGAGGAAAAATTATGGAGCATGGCCGATAAACTGCGCGGCAGTATGGATGCAGCGGAGTATAAGCATGTAGCTCTCGGTCTTCTATTTCTGAAATATGTGTCGGATGCATTTGAAGAAAAATATGAAGCATTGAAAAATGAACCGTATGCCGATCCGGAGGACCGGGACGAATACGTGGCAGAAAATATATTCTGGGTACCGAAAGAAGCGCGCTGGAGCCATATCAAGGATAACGCGAAGAAGCCGGAAATCGGGCAGATCATTGATAATGCGATGATTGCCATCGAGAAGGAAAATCCATCGCTGAAAGGCGTGCTGCCGAAAGATTACGCTAGGCCGGCGCTGGATAAAACTCGTCTTGGCGAAGTGATCGGTTTGTTCTCGTTCAAAGTCGGCGATGAAGAAAGCCGTTCGAAGGATGTACTGGGGCGGGTATATGAGTATTTCCTTAGCAAATTCGCCAGCGCGGAAGGCAAGAACGGTGGGGAATTCTATACCCCGAACAGCGTTGTTCGCCTGCTCGTTGAGATGATTCAGCCGTTCAAGGGCCGCGTATACGACCCCTGCTGTGGTTCCGGCGGCATGTTCGTGCAGAGTGAGAAGTTTGTAGAGGAACATCAGGGACGCATCGGCGATATCGCGGTGTATGGGCAAGAGTCGAATCCAACAACGTGGAAGTTGTGCAAAATGAACCTCGCTATTCGCGGCATCGACGGCAATCTTGGCGAGCATCACGCGGATACGTTCCACAATGATTTACATAAAAATCTGAAGGCCGATTACATCCTGGCCAATCCGCCATTCAATATCAGCGATTGGGGAGGCGAACGGCTGACAGAGGATGCACGCTGGACGTATGGGGTACCTCCCGCTGGGAATGCCAACTATGCGTGGATTCAGCATATCGTGAACAAGCTTGCGCCCAGCGGTGTTGCAGGCTTTGTACTTGCGAACGGCTCCATGTCGACAAGTACGACGGCGGAGTTTGAGATTCGCAGCAAGCTCGTTAACGCCGATCTGGTCGATTGCATCGTCACCTTGCCGGGGCAATTGTTCTATTCTACGCAAATTCCGGTTTGTCTTTGGTTTATTGCCAAAAATAAAGCGCCAAAGGGCCTTCGGGACCGCCGCGGCGAAATCCTGTTTATCGATGCACGCAAAATGGGTCATATGGTGGATCGGACGCATCGTGAGTTGAGTGCCGAAGATATTCACAAGATCGCCGATACGTACCATGCGTGGCGCGGACAGACGGAAGCTGGTACGTATGAAGATGTGAAAGGTTTCTGCAAAGCAGCGAAGCTTGCTGAGGTTCAGGAGCATGAATACATCCTGACGCCAGGACGTTATGTTGGCATTGAAGAAGTAGAAGAAGACAGCGAACCGTTCGAGGATAAAATGGTGCGGTTGACATCGGAGCTGGCAGAACAGTTCGCCAAGTCCCGGCAACTAGAGGATGAAATTCGCAAGCGGCTTGGGGGGATTGGGTTTGAGTTTTGAGTGGAGAGAAACAACATTGGGAGAGTCGTTGGATATCAATCCCTTCTACAGTATAAGAAAAGGAACTTTGGCTAAGAAGATTTCCATGGCTGATTTAGAACCTTTTACAAGGAAGATAACTAATTATGAGGTGGCTGAATTCAATGGAGGATCAAAGTTCAAAAATGGCGATACTCTCGTGGCAAGAATAACGCCTTGTTTAGAAAATGGAAAAACGGCATACGTAAATATATTGGAAAAGGATGAATTAGGTTTTGGTTCAACGGAATTTATAGTTTTACGGGGTAAAGAAGGAATATCTGATAACAAATATGTGTACTATCTTTCCATCTCTCCGGAGTTTAGAAATGTGGCGATAAAGTCAATGACCGGTACCTCTGGGCGGCAGAGAGCTCAAGTGGATGCCATCTCAAAGTGGCAGTTTCGATTACCACCAATTAAAGAGCAAAAAGAGATCTCGGCATTGTTATCCTCGCTTGATGACAAGATTGAGCTTAACAACGCTATTAACAAAAACCTTGAAAAAATGGCCCAAATTCTTTTTAAGCGGTGGTTTGTAGACTTCGAGTTTCCAAATGAAAACGGCGAACCATATAAGTCCAGCGGCGGCGAGTTTGAGGAAAGTGAATTGGGGCTCATTCCGAAGGGGTGGAAGGTAGGGAGAGCAACCGATATATTCGATGTGCAGAGTGGGGGTACACCGAAAACGAGTACATCTGAATATTGGAATGGTGAAATTCCCTTTTTTACTCCAAAAGATTGTTCGAACTCATTATATGTAATCGAAACAGAGAAAACCATCACTGAAGATGGGTTGAACAATTGCAACAGCAAGTTGTACAAAACTGATACTGTTTTTATTACCGCAAGGGGAACGGTTGGAAAAGTTGCACTCGCAGGTAGAGACATGGCAATGAACCAATCCTGCTATGCCCTTGTCGCCAAAAGCGGTTATACCCAGAAGTACGTCTTTCATCTGACTCAACAGCTAGTTAATGTATTGCGAAAAAATGCTAGTGGAGCCGTATTTGATGCAATAACAGTTTCAACTTTTCAAAATTTGAAAACTACTCTGCCAGATATTGAACTGGTAAGACATTTTGATGGGCTAGTCAATGGACTCTATTCATTGTTACTTGAAAAGGCAAATGAAACCCAAACTTTGCAGCAACTCCGCGACACCCTTCTCCCCAAACTGATGTCTGGCGAGATCCGTGTCCCTGTCGAGCGGGATAACAGCGCTACCGAGCTGCCAATGGTTGCGGAGAGCAGCGCAATTTATCAACCCTAACCCAAAGGAGGTGCAACATGGCCTACTATACGACGTCTTATACCGAAAGTGACTTAGAGCAGGCCGCGCTGGAATGGTTCGAAGAACTGAACTACGAGAAAGCATACGGCCCGGATATTTCTCCGGAAGGCGAGTATCCCGAACGACAGTTTTACCATGACGTCATCCTGAAAGACAGGTTGCGCGATTCGCTCATTCGTATCAACAAACATGTGCCGCGGGAAGCGATAGAGGAAGCGATCAAGGTCGTTGAAGTGCCGCGCAGTCCCAGCCTGCTGATCAATAACAAGGCGTTCCAGAAGATGATTACCGACGGGATAGACGTGCAGTATCAAGCGGCCAATGGCGAATATCCGACAGAGAAAGTATGGCTGTTCGACACCGACCCGGACCGGATCGGCAACAACGATTTTCTGGTCGTCAACCAGTTTACCGTTGTTGAAAATCAGGGAGAGAAGCGCCCGGATATCGTCGTGTTCGTAAACGGTTTGCCGATCGCCGTATTTGAATTGAAAAGCGCCTCCAACGAAGAAGTCGGGATCAGCGATGCCTATCATCAGGTGCAGACGTACAAAGGCGCGATACCGTCCCTGTTCACCTACAACTCGTTTCTGGTCATCAGCGACGGCGTGAATGCGCGGGTTGGCACGTTGACAGCCAATGAAGACCGGTTTATGATGTGGCGCACGATTGATGGCGATGACGTGGCGCCCTCCTCCCTGCCCCAGCTTGAAGTGCTTGTGAAAGGAATGTTCGAGAAAAGCCGACTGCTTGATATTATCAGGCATTTCGTGCTGTTTCAAACCGATGGGGAGCATCTGTTCAAAATATTGGCGGGATACCACCAATACCACGCCACCAACAAGGCGATTGCAAGTACGGAACGGGCGACGATGGACGAAGGAGACCGCAAAATCGGCGTTATCTGGCATACGCAAGGCTCCGGCAAAAGCTTGTCCATGGTTTTCTACGCGGGAAAACTTGTCCTGACGCTGAACAACCCGACGATCGTCGTGGTGACGGACCGGAACGATCTGGACGATCAGTTGTTCAGCACGTTCAGCAAGTCGAAGGACTTGCTCAGGCAAACGCCTCAGCAAGCGGAAAATCGGACTCATTTGCGTGAGCTTTTGTCAGTGGAGTCGGGCGGGATCATTTTCACAACGGTCCACAAGTTCACCCCCGATGAAAATGAAGACAAGTATCCTGTACTTACGGAACGCCGCAATGTGATTGTGATTGCGGACGAGGCGCATCGCAGCCAATACGGGTTTCAGGCGGATATGGTCGCCGGGGACGACGAAGCGGCCATTAAGTATGGCTATGCCAAGTATATGCGCGATGCGTTGCCGAACGCTTCTTATATTGGCTTTACCGGAACGCCGGTCGAACTGACAGACAAAAATACGCCTGCCGTTTTCGGTGACTACATCGATATTTACGATATGACCCGAGCCGTTGAAGACGGAACGACGGTCAGAATTTATTACGAAAGCCGCATTGCCCGCCTGGAGTTGTCGGAGGCGGAGCGCCCGGTCATTGACAGCGAGTATGAGGATATTACGGAGTACCAGGAGTACACGCAGCGGGAGCGTCTGAAGTCGCGTTGGGCCAGGCTTGAAGCGTTGGCCGGTGCAGAGAAACGGGTCAGGAAAGTCGCGCAGGATGTCGTCGAACATTTCGAGCAACGGCAGAAAGCCGGCTTCGGCAAAGCGATGATTGTTGTGATGTCGCGGCGGATCGCCATCGATATGTACAGAGCGATTGTTGCACTCCGGCCGGATTGGCACAGCGATGATGATAACGAAGGCAAAATCAAAATCGTCATGACCGGAAGTTCCAGCGATCCGGAGGAGTGGCAACCGTTTATCGGCAACAAGCGGCGACGCGAACATCTCGCGAAGCGGATGAAAGATGTGAACGATCCGCTTCAGATCGTCATTGTCCGTGATATGTGGCTGACCGGTTTTGACGTGCCGAGCATGAATACGATGTACATCGACAAGCCGATGAAAGGCCATAATCTGATGCAGGCGATCGCCCGCGTGAATCGGGTATTCCGCGACAAGCCGGGCGGTCTGATCGTCGATTATATCGGAATTGCAGACTTGCTGAAATCGGCGCTTCAACAATATACAGAAAATGACCGCAAAACCGCCGGCATCGACACGGACCAGGCCGTTGATTTTATGCTGGAAAGGTTGCAGCTCATCCGCGAATTGCTGCATGGGTATGACTACAGCAAATTTGCTTCCGAGAAGGCATCCGAACGGATGAAGGCCATTGTTGAGACGGTCGATTACGTACTTGGACTAGGTGAAGAGAGCAAGCGGAACTTCCTGAATTGGACAACGGAATTGGCGAGAGCCTTCTCGCTCTGCGCGACGACTCTCGCCGCGGAGGAAGTCAATGTCGAAATCAGTTTCTTCAAAGCGGTAAAATCTGGTATAATCAAGCTGATAACGGACGAAAACAAGAGAAAAACGACGAAAGAACTCGATGCCGAGTTGAATCAGCTCATCTCGAAATCTGTCGTATCCGATGAAGTCGTCGATATTCTGGAAGCTGTAGGCTTGCAGAAACCGAACATTGCGATACTATCGGATGAGTTCCTGGAACATGTGCGCGGATTGAAGCAGAAGAATCTGGCGGTGGAACTTCTCCGCAGGCTACTTCAGGGGAAAGTGAAGGCCGTTTCCCGAACCAGTATTGTGCAATCGAAGAAATTTTCCGAGATGCTGGAGGAAGCCATTCGGAAATACAACAATCGTACCATCGAAACGACACAGGTTATTGAAGAACTGATCCAGATGGCTAAAGAAATGAACGCAGCCGTCAAGCGCGGCGAAGATCTCGGTCTGATCAGGGAAGAACTGGCGTTCTATGATGCGCTCGCTTCGAATGAATCGGCCAAGGAACTGATGGGCGATCTCATGCTGAAGCAGATTGCGCATGAGCTGACCCAAGCGATCAAGAGCAACATCAAGGTCGACTGGACGCTTCGTGAGAATGTGCGGGCTCAGATGCGAATTACCGTCAAGCGGCTGTTGAAGAAATACGGTTACCCGCCGGATCTGGAAAAGATGGCCATTGATCTGGTGCTTCAGCAAGCTGAATTGATGGCACAGGCGGAGACGGAAGAGTTTAAATATTAACGGACATCAAAGGCGTAGGACATCAAGTTTGACTGTTTCTACGCCATTTTTTTGAGAGGTGAGAATGTGCCGGGATGTTATCGGATATTAGCTATAGACGGCGGAGGTATTAAAGGTCTTTATTCTGCTGTAATTCTAGAAGAGATTGAAAAAGTATACGGACCTGTGTATCAGAATTTCAATCTCATATGCGGCACATCAACTGGGGGAATTATTGCACTTGCATTGGCATCTGGCATGCCAGCGTCAGACATTGTGAGATTCTATAAAGAAAAAGGACCTTCTATATTTCCATATCAAAATCCATTCTATCGAAAGATTCATTATTTTAAACAAATATTGATCAAATCAAAGTATTCGAGCAATCAACTAAAATTGGCGCTCGAAGAAGTATTCCAGGATAAAAAAATAGAAGATTGCAAGACAAGTGTATTAATTCCAACAGTTAATGTTACCACAGGGACGGACACTCGCTCCGGCTCTTGACGAGAAGGTGGATCAGTATCCCTTGCGGTAACCTCGTTGCGCTCGAAGGTATTCTCGGACGGATGGGACGTTTCCGCCGGTTCCTTCTCCGCTGTTGAATGGTCGTCCTCCGATGGAGTCGGCTCCGGCAGTTCGGACTTTCCCATCAATTCATCCAACAAGTCGTCCGTATTCCTTTCTTCTGCGATTTCCTTCGACAGCTCTTGTTCCTGAACTTGCTCGTGACCTGGTTCATGTCCTTGTTCCACAGCAGGAGCTTCGGACATTCCATTGGATTTTTCAATTTCACTCTTAATTTTGGCGGTATCCACAGTGGCCAAGTGGAAACGCTCCACGATCCGATTGATTTTGGACGCATCCTCCGCCCGGACCATCACATCGCACATCCCGTCCACGTTCTTTTTGTCGCGCAAAGCACAGTACAACACGCCATACCGCTTGGCTTCCTTGCAGAAGGTTGCCAGGTCTTCGTTCTTGACCGCAAATACCTTTAATTCTTTCCCACTGCGCAGCAAACTCTCCAACCGGATGCTGCCCTTTGTTCGTTTTTGTCCTTGCAAGGCCGCAAACAAATATACCGCCAAATGCTTAGCGCCTTCGCCGGAAATCTTGGCCATGACTTCGATGCTTTTCAAGCTCATGTTGACAACCTGATTGGCGGCTTCCGTTTCGGTACTCATCGAAAATTTCCTCCTTTCGATCCTGTGCGCCACTTCTGTTTAACGTCTCTCGTAATTCTCCTGATCGCTCCAAAATGCCTTGAACCAGCTTCACCTCCTTTCGAAGCGAGGCAAGCCGTTTAGAACAAACAGCAATTTGCGTTTTGTATTGTTCTCGCTGGCCAGCATCCTTGCAGCGGCGAATTCGGTTGTACAACGACTTGCGCTTCAGGTGCAGGGATTGGATCTGTTCCTCCAACCTGTCACGGAAAGCGAGAAGCTCCTCTTGATGGGTGAGGCGATACTTGCATAGCAGCTTGGTTTGCTCCATCAATACCGACAAGTGTCTCAAATCCTCCCGAAGTCTAAAGGATGGCTTTTTGACAGGCTTTCGTTTTCTAGGAAGCACACCCATTTCAAACAAGTAGCGGATATATAAAGCTTGCAAGCCGCGCAATTTGCGACCAGACCGAACATGGCTCTTACACATGGCACGTCGTCTGCGGACATGGGATGGCCTTTCCCGTTCAGGTATTCGGTTTCGCAATATTCGCTGCTTGATCGCTTCCTCGGTATAGCCATCGCCTAGACTGCGCAAACGGACAAAGCGTGTCTTTCCAGGCGCCCGTATCGCCACATGTTTGACCGCCGTTTTAAGCTCATAGCCTTGCTTTTGTAAATGGGCAAAAAACTGTGTCATCGTCATGGAAGATGCGATAGCCTGATCGATGTCCTGCCGAATTAGCCCTCTCCATGTTGGCTTTCGCTCACGTTCCGCTTTCCATTCTCCATAATGCTTGGCTTTGCCCGATTCGGGATGCTCGATCACCGACAAGTGATGTTCCTGGCAAAGCCGGTCGGATGTCTGTCTCAGCAGGGCATAGGAAGCTTTGTTGTCGTAATACCGTTTCCCATCCACAAAGGAAACCGAGTTTAACACAAAGTGATTGTGCACATGCTGTTTATCCAAATGGGTCGATACGACGACTTCAAAGCGCTCCCCCCACAACTTCTGTGCCAGTTTAACACCGATGGTATGGGCGATTTGCGGCGTTGTCTCCCCCGGCGCAAACGCTTGATAGGCGTGAAAGGCCAAAATGCCGTCCGTCTTAAAAAACTGCCGCTTCGTCCGCTGCATCTGCTCATAAGCCGTTGACGGATCGCAGTTGACACCGCTGACATATAGTTGCTTCTCCGTCTTGGCATCCGCCTGTGTATATGCGAGTACCTGCTCCAAACCTCCGCCTTCGCTACGTTCTGCTGTCTTGTCGGGATTTGCGGCGTAATCCAGCACCCGCTTTAGCCTGTCGGTCACACCCCAGATTGCGGTCGTTGCCACGCGAAATTCCCCCCTACGGCGGATGCACATTTGGATTCACTGGTGGCCTTCGTTCCGGTTCGGTTACAGCCTGTTGAATCTGCTGGACTGCGCGGCGCAAGCGGTCGGCTTCCACCTGAAATGCAGCCCGTTCCAGATGTCCAGTCGTATGGGCCTTCACAGTGAGTTGATTCAGGTTATTCCCAATAGCGTTCAGTTCACGCATCATCGCGTAATATTCCAGCGGCGGTAGCGGTTTGGGAATATACCCATTGATCAATGCCCGAATGTACGCTTCCCGAGAAAGTCCCGTTTTTTTCACTTCTCTCATTAGTCGCTTATGTTCGCTTTCGTCTAAGCGAACCAGAAAAGAGATTGTTCGTTTCCTCATTTGCATCACCCCTTTCCGAACATGAGCTTCCGACAGAAAATTTCAACGCTGCGGATCAAATCGAGCATCAAACAATTGCATCGTGCGAACGGGGTCTTAGGGGCTGTGCCACTAACAAGCGAATTTGGATATCCAAATTCAGTGCTTGCTACAACACGAGACAGTCGTCTCGCGTTGCCTTCAAAAGCACCCGCCGGGAACAAGAGAGAACCCCAAAAACACAAAAGACGCCGATTCGCTCAGCGCCTTCCTTCGAACTTTTTTGTTATCTCACCAACCAGCGATAATCCTGACGGCAGTCTACAATGTAATCGACATACACGATTTCATCCTGAATTTGATATAACACCAGATACCATTTTTCCACGAACATCTTGTGATACTTGTTTGACGGGATAAATTCCGCTTCCAGAAAAGGATAGCGCTCCGGCATTCGCGCCAAGGAACGTATCGCTTGCAGTAATTCGTTTTTCGTTTTTCGCGCCGCATCCGGACTTTTCTCCGCAAGAAATCGCACATGAGTCGCCAGCATTTGGCGGGCGCGATCGGAGACGATGATCTTATAACGGGGCATCTTTTCCATGCTGCACCTCGTCAATAATGCCCTCCAGGTAAGCGTCCAGTTCATCCGGCGTCACGCCAACACGGCCCGCCAAACGATCTTCTTGCACAGCGAGCAGTTCTTCACGCAGCTTTAACATCTTCTCGCGACGGGAAAACGTATCAATGTCCATTACGACAAGATCGCCTTCACCGTTCTTGGTCAGATAAACCGGTTCCCCGGATGTTTTGCATAGATCGGCGATTTCATTATAGTTTTGCCGGATACTGGCGGAAGGTTTGATAATCATCTTGGTCACTCCTTGCATAGCTGTATATTGATTTTATTATACCTATTACATGCTATACAATCAATGCGGCTGCACTTATCCCCATCTATTCACATCTTATCCACATGCTGTGAAAATTTTCCGTAGCCCAGAAAGAAAAGACGCCAACCGTTCAGCGTCTACCGCTATCGGGATGGTTCACCGCGTCTTCTTCGGAATTCCATCAAATCGTTGTTTACATCCTTTCCGAACTTAGGCGGCTCATCGGATATGAGAAGGGCGGGGGAGAGGAGCCTCTGTATCGTGGCTGCCGCCAATCGCCCCGGCTCATCATTGTCCAGGTGCAGGACAAGTCGATTCACCTGGGGAAAGCACTGCAAGTAATGCGTTAGGGCAGACGGGGGAGTAGAGTCCTCCCCATTTGTCCTGGGCCTGTATATTCCGGCCAGCGACAGCTTATGCGCCTGCCGCCAATCCCGGCCAGCGAGATGTTCCAGCGTACAGTAGGATAAGAGATCAATAGCGCTCTCAAACAGATGCAGTTCCGTACAGTTTCCCGAGGCCGGAATGGAAAACGAATACCGCTTGTCGCTGCCAGCGGCTTCCCCCATATAACGAGTGCTTGTCGTACCGCGTATCGCCGCATAGCGCGGCGTTCCTTGCTGGTCGAAACCGACGAATACCGCGTTGTGATAGCGGCGGCTTTCATACAAACGCCCCGTTTCGAGACAGTAGTCGATCAACGTGCGATGGATACCACGTTTGCTGAGATAGGCCATGACGCGATGCGATGTACGATTCGGTTCAGGAAGTTCAAACCGCGCTGGAGATGAGCGTTGTTGCAAAGATTGCGAAAATGCAGGTGCGCTGCCTGGATGAACGCCTTCCATTTGCAGCACCGCATCGGGAAAAGACATGCCCCGCACTTTGATCAAATAGTCCAGCGCCGAGCGCCCGCCGATCCCCCTTGACCACCAGTACCATTTACCGTTGGAAATTTTCAAGCTGTCGTGTGTCCGGGTGGTGTAGACATTGCGGGAGCATCGGACCAGTTCTGCCGGCTCGTACATTTGCAAATATGTGAGCAGGTCCAGTCTTTTGGCACGTTCGATCTGTTCCTTGTTTACATAGCTCATTGCCGCAGCTCCTTTTGGAAATCCAGGCAGCGTCCGATGGGGTTATGGTTCATCGTGCCTTCCCCCTCTTTTTGGGGTACGTATAAGCTCTGCCTTCCTTCAACTTCGTAACGCCTTTCTTGTTCATGAATGCGTCTAAATCGCCTTCATGAACTTGACTGGTCACCCCGTTTGAGTCGCGGATGTAATCATACGTGTCGCCAAATCCGTTTTTCTCTTTGGATATCAACTCCAACGATGGCACGGTTTCTCCCTCCTTGATCAAGCTGGTTCCGTAACCAAAAGGCGGCAAAATCGGACAAAAGCATCCGCCGCTTGGGCTGGCATACAACATGTTCATTCCTCCGGAAACGAGAAAAGGACCCCAAAACCGGAGTCCCATTCGTCATGAAATTGATAATTTTAACAAGTGAGCGATCTTCGACCTGTGAAATGCTCGCACCGATACCATGTTCTTCTCCGTAATGGTCAGCATGAAGTTCCCTTTCAGGGGGAGGAACGACGGTGTCAGGCCGTTATCGCCCACGGCCCACCACTCGCCGTTCGGGCGCTTCCGGTTCTTCGTCCGGAACGCTGTCCACGGCTTCATTCTCCCGCTTATCCATATTAAGCAGGGCATTCAGTTCCGCGAGTCGCGCCGATTTCGTTAGCAGCTCCTGTTCTTTCTCGAAAGGAGCTTCGACTTGTTCCTTCGCTGTTTCCATCTGCTGGAGCAGCGTGGAGAGTTGCTGGCGGCTATGTTCCAGTTTGGCTGGCAAATCCGCCAACATATTGTTCAACCGGGTGATGTTGCCGCCTGCATCCATCCCTAGCGAGACGGTATGGCCCAATGCGCCGCGCAGGGTCGCCTTGTATTCTTTATGGAAGCTGTCAAAGGATAACCATAGGGAAAAACCGAGATAACTGCCCGCCTCCTGCGGCTCGGATGAAGTCATTCCCTTGCACGCCTCCAGCAAGGCCGCGCCTGCTGCCGCTCTCTCCGTGTAGGTAAAATCCTTAATGACCATACCTGGGAACTTGGATTCATCCGTTCCCTCCGGCATAGCCGATTTGGAACGCAGATATAGAGCGACATCCTGTTCATACCCGGCAATTCGATCTTCTGTAGATTTGACTTGTTGCGGCAATACTTTCAGCAACCGATCCTCCAATGCGTAGCGTTGGCTCAAGTGATTAGCCTTGAGCAGCTTAAGCTTGGAAACCTGGATATCCAGGTCCATCTTCTCTTTGATATACGGATTACCGGTTGCCAGCGCCTTGACTTCGGCATAAGAAAGGGCTGCTTCATCGATATCCTCAGCAGAACGTACCGGCGATTTACTGGTCATGATTTGCGAGATAAAGCGCTGCTTATTCTCCAGCGTCTGATACAAATAAGCGTCGAACGTGTTCTCCGTCACATACCGAAAAATGTGTACCTCGCTATTCTCATTGCCTTGCCGGATAATGCGTCCGCTTCGCTGCTC
The DNA here is from genome assembly GCF_051966115.1 of Paenibacillus sp. SAFN-117. NCBI lineage: Bacteria > Bacillati > Bacillota > Bacilli > Caryophanales > Paenibacillaceae > Paenibacillus > Paenibacillus sp. SAFN-117. Next base: position 28,708 of record NZ_JBQCLK010000014.1, on the reverse strand, counting down.
CAGGTCGCGCGGGCGCCAAGGGCAATCGAGATCATGAAGCGCAATCAGCTTCGTTTGCACATTGGTGCCCGCTCCCATTTTAAATGTCGATCCAAGCAGTATACGAATCTGGCCAGTCCGCACCTTGGCGAACAGTTCCTTTTTCTTCACCTCGGTGTTGGCATCGTGAATGTACGCAATCTCCTCGGTAGGCACCCCTTTCTCTGTCAGCTTGCGTCGCAGTTCGTCATACACATTGAACGTTCCGTCTTGCTTTGGGATGGATAGATCGCAAAACACCAGTTGGGCTAGCCGCTTTTCCTCGTGTTCCTTCCATAGCCGAAACACATTGTCCGCACAAACGCTCACTTTACTGCCTTCGTCATCGGGCAACATCGGATTGGCCAGCCGTTGATCCAGTGCCAGCTTACGCCCATCATTCGTAATCTTGAGCATATTGTCTTCGTGCGGCTCTACTTCCTTGGCTCGCACCCGCTCAGCACGGTGGGCGAGATCCGCGACCATTTCCCGCTGGAAGTCGCTTGGCGGCACGGCAACATTGTGGAAATGGGCTTTCGGTACGGGAAGCTGGAGCATGTCCGCCGTCTGGATGTCAGCCACTTCCTTGAACATATTCATCAGTTCCGGCAAATTGTAAAAACGGGCAAACCGGGTTTTCGCCCGATAGCCCGTTCCTTCCGGTGCCAGTTCAATCGCCGTGACCGTCTCGCCAAACGTCGAAGCCCAGGAATCAAAATGTTGCAATCCTTGCTTTCGCAGCCGCTCATATTGCAAGTAGCGCTGCATCGTATACATTTCCGTAATGGAATTGGAGATCGGCGTACCCGTCGCAAAGATGATACCCCGGCCTCCGGTCAGTTCGTCCAGATAGCGGCATTTGGCAAACATGTCCGACGACTTCTGCGCTTCGGTTTGCGACAGTCCGGCCACATTGCGCATTTTCGTGTAAAGAAACAGGTTTTTGAACGAATCGGCCTCGTCCACGAATAGCCGATCCACTCCCAGCTCCTCGAAGGTGACCACATCATCCTTGCGGCTGGTATCGTTCAGCTTTGCCAGCTTGGTTTGCAGCGTCTTCCTCGTCTTCTCCAGTTGCTTGATCGCGTACCGTTCGCCCTTGGCCTCCTTCAGCTCGCGAATGCCGCTTGTGATCTCGTAAATTTGTTCCTCCAGTTGTTGACGTTGGCGCTCCATCGATATGGGAATTTTCTCAAACTGCGAATGTCCGATGATGATCGCGTCATAGTCGCCGGTGGCAATCCGCGCGCAAAACTTCTTCCGGTTCTTTGTTTCAAAGTCCTTCTTGGTCGCTACCAGAATATTGGCCGATGGATAGAGCTGCAAAAACTCCGCTGCCCACTGCTCCGTCAAATGATTAGGAACAACGAACATGCTTTTGCTGCATAAGCCAAGATGCTTGCTTTCCATGGCCGCAGCGGTCATGGCAAACGTTTTGCCTGCGCCTACACAATGAGCAAAAAGGGAATTGCCTCCATACAGCGCCCGGGCAACCGCATTGACTTGATGTTGGCGCAGCCGGATTTCCGGATTCATTCCCGTAAACCGAATATGACTGCCATCGTACTCGCGCGGGCGGATCGCATTGAAACGATCATTGTACAAACGCGTTAATCGTTCCCGCCTCTGCGGGTCTTTCCAAATCCAATCGCGGAACGCTTCTTTCAGCATCTCCTGCTTTTGTTGGGCAATTGCGGTCTCTTGCTTGTTCAAAACGCGCTTTTCCACGCCATTCTCCAGCACGGTATCGAAAATGCGCACATCTCGCAAATTTAAGGTATCTTCCAAAATCTTATACGCATTCACACGATTCGTTCCGAAGGTCACGTTGGCTTTAATGTTGTTGCTGCGGTCATTGCTTTTCCCTCGGACATTCCAGGCAGCTGTATATTCGGAATACAAGACGTCGATAGACTGCCGGAACATGTATGGCGTGTCCACCAGTTCGAATATAAACTCCCGGATCACTTCCGGAGGAAGCCACGTCGCTCCTAACCGCACATCAATCTCGGAAGCATCCAAATCTTTCGGCTGCACCGCTTCTAATGCTTTGACATTTTCGCCATACCGCTCTGCATCCACTTCGGCGGCACGCCGTGCAATCAGAAGTTTGTCACGAACGTTGCCAGACAAATAAGCGTCCGCCGTTTCAAAAACCGGCTGTCCTTTCTCATCCAGTCTTTCCGGGTTGGGGAAGATCACGCCGCGCAACTCCTGAACAAGCTGTTCCGTTGTCATGCCGGTCAATTCTTGCATATAGGGGAGATCGACACGTGCTTTTTCTCCAATGGAGACGCCCAGCGCTTCCTCTGCCGTTTCCACATGCCGAACGGTCGTGCGCTGCCGAATCGTACGCTTCGTGAACATATCGGCTTTGCGTAGCAGCTTCCCTTCCTCGTCGAGCACTTCCAATGAACAAAGTAAAAAATAGGCGCTATCGTCGGCGAATGCCAGGCTGTTGGCGCGGCTGTTGATCAGACCGTATTGGGCGGTAAAACGATCATACTGCGCATTCAATTTCCGCTGCTGTTCCCGGATCTCTTCGTCGCTATAATCTTCCGTCTGGTATTCGATCAGTTCGCGCACCGTATCCCGCAATCGGATCATACCTTTGATTCGCCCGGCGGCCGTGGCCGACGTGTCCACTCGGTGCATCCGGCTGTTTTCGCGGTAATACAGTTGGCCGTCCACAAGGGTATAACTGAAATTGCGCACGGTCGGATCGGCCGGGAGGGACGTGTCTTCTTCATCCGGCATTACTTCCCTCTCAAACTCCACCCAATCGGCATGGATATTGGTCAGTGCTTCTCCCAGCAGTTCGCTTAAATTAGCATCCGGGTACGGGTTGCAAGTCGTCTCCTGTCTATTGCCATACATCCGGTCATCAAACGCCATCGTCCCAAGCACCATGTCAGGATGCGCAGCAAAGTACGCATTGATCGGCACGCCTTCGGCTGTCTCTGCCAAGCCAATCCATTCCACACTTTGTTCGGTGACAGTCACCATTCGGTCGCGCTTCTGCAGAAACAAAATATCCGCCGTCACTTCCGTTCCGGCGTTGGACTGAAAAGCGTTGTTCGGCAAACGAACCGCGCCCAGCAATTCTGCCCGTTCCGCAATATACTTGCGGACAGCCGGGTTCTGTTTATCCATCGTTCCTTTGGACGTAATAAAGGCAATAATGCCGCCCGGACGCACTTTGTCCAATGTTTTCGCAAAGAAATAATCGTGAATGAGAAACTTGTGCTTGTCATAGCGTGTATCCGCCACACCATACCCGCCGAAAGGAACATTCCCTATGGCCAAATCAAAAAAACTGTCCGGCAAAGCGGTTTCCTCATACCCGCTGATCGCAATCGTCGCCTGCGGGTAAAGCTGCTTGGCGATGCGACCTGTGATGCTGTCCAGTTCTACACCAAATAGCTGCGAGTCTTGAAACGACTCCGGAACTAACCCGAAGAAATTGCCGATCCCGCAGGACGGCTCTAAAATATTGCCGTTGCGAAAGCCCATCCTTTCCAGACAACCATAGATTGCTTTAATGACAACTGGAGACGTATAGTGAGCGTTCAGCGTTGATGCGCGAGCGGACGCATACTCATCCGGTTCCAGCAACGATTGCAGTTCGGCATATTCGGCCGTCCATTGCGCGTTCGCTTCGTCAAATACTTGTGGGATTCCGCCCCATCCGACATAGCGGGCGAGAACGACCTGTTCATCCGCAGTTGCCTGGCGGCCTTCTAGCTCCAATTGTTTGAGCAAGCGAATCGCGGCTACATTAAAACCATACTTAACCTTGGCTCCGCCATGCCCTAACTGGTCATCGGTGATACGGTAATTCACCGCAGTCGTTTGCGGTTCACTTCATCTCCGGTCGCATGTTCGCCTTTATCCACCTCTTTCAGAACTTGGCCGCCTTCTGTCATATAAATCGCCTTCACCGTATTTTTCTCAGAGTATTCGGCGATTAGATTCGTTCCGCCAAGCGCGACCGTAAAGCTGCGAATGCGCACTTTTTCGTTCGTTTCCGGGTTTTCCTGCACCCATGTTTTTCGTGACGGGTCTTGCTTCGGTGATATATAGGAGCGAGCGATGGTATACGTTTTTCCATTGTCTTCGATCACCGCCGGAAATTCATGAATGATCGTTTCCCCGATCTCGAACTTTCCTTTTTCAAATGTCACATCCGGTCGGTCAATCACCCGTCCGTCTACTGTTTTAGCGATAACGTCCACTGGGAATTCCGCACTGCGGTAAGGAATATGCAAACCAAAGTAGTCATCCAGATCGTCTGGAAATCTCCAGCCTTCCGCTTGATTGATCCCGGACAACGTATAAAACGGACCTTTCCGCACCGAGCCGTCCGCATTGACCGATACCATCACAGCATAAAAGTAAAGATCGTCATTGTTCTGAATGCCCTCCATCCCTGCTTGCCAGAGACGCTGCGTCACGATTTCTTCGGGGATTTCGTAGTATGATGTCAACGGTTGCCCCGGTACAGGAGGATCGGGATGCTGACCGATTTGTCGTACTTCCTGATTCATAAATAGCGCATGCGGCCTGCTGCGCGGGTCAGCGCATTGTTTGGGTGATGTTGTGCTGCAAACTTGCTCCCGGGTCACCACCCAGCCCACCGTCCGATAGCGAATCGAAGTGCTCGCCGCCGTGCTGGTGATTTCGAATTGAATCTTGCCGTCACGGATAATCACTTGCGGGAGAGCTGCCGCCGCTTGTTGAACGACGAAAAACGGCATAAAAAAAGTGCATGCCAGCAGCATGCACAGTACTCGTTGATAAAGTTTTCTATTGTCCACCGATCATTCCACCTTTGAAATCGTGTGGTTGAAAAACAAGCTGGCCGTTGGCGAGACTTTCAACGTGCTTCCCCAATTGCCGCCGACATTGGTGACCATTTTGATGTCGGCGTACCCTTCATACCACACATTCTTCTCAAAATCTGCTTCCTGCGGAAACCAGTTATCATAAATCAACCGTTTATGATGTTTAAACGAGAGGAATTGAACCCGAAACTTGACGCGAATATAATCCGCTCCAAACCCGTCATAAAAAATCATGGACGGCTCCGGTTCCAGGTAGCCCATAATATGAATTTGATTTTCTTTCACCCAATCCACATATTCACGAATGTATCTCAATTCCGCATTGGAGTTTTGCATCTTCGTTGCAAACATGGCCTGCGCCCACGTATCATCAATCGTGCGGTAATCTACATTTAACAACAAAGCGCCAAACGTTTTTAAGTGTCCCATCCAGATGTCCACGTTCTGCTTGTTGTATTCGGGGATGGTCGCGTACAGTTCGGAAGACACTTTGCTTTCTGAAGGACGGGAGTGGGGGTACGCCATCTCGTACATCTCATTGGGAACATCGGCCAAAATGTAGGGATAGTCCGCCGCATTTTTCGGAAGATCCGTCGTGCGGAGCAAGCGACCCCATTTATCCGTGTCGCTCTCAGAGATGTCCTTCGTGTGAATTGTCACCGTTGACGTACTGCCATCCCATTCCACCTCTGCGCCCAGCACCTCGCTGACAAAGCGCAACGGCACATACGTCCGGCCGTCCTTGGTTACCACTTGCGTATCTAAAGCGACCTCTTGTCCATTGACAAGCGCAATATTTGAACCGATTTGAAGTCGAATATGCTGGCCGTCCCGTTCAATCGGCACCGATTGGCTCTGAGCTTCCCAGCCAACCTTGGCACCGAGCGACTCTGCGACAAAGCGAACCGGCACTAATGTCCGCTGGTTCTCATCAACATAAGCTTGGGCATCGGGAAACCATATTTTCTTGCCGTCCAGCACCACGCTTACAAACGTAGGAGGAAGACTGGCAGCACTTGCCGTAGCCCCGAACAAGCTGATAACCAGGACGGCAATCGTCATGGCCATAAACCATTTCTTCACTCATTTCACCTCTTATTCAAGTAATCCTGACTGGACTGGTTGTACTGTTACTACTAGCATAATGTGCATGAGTCAGACTGTCCACCCTTAGAAAGAGGAACAAGAAAGCGGCATATATCCCTGTTGCGCCGCCGTTTTTTCGCTTGCGAACGTTTCTTCTATCGGATAGGAGTACGGACAGCTTCTGCGATAATATACTTTCATATTGTCTTTCATCGCTCCTACAATCTCCGTTTGCTTCATTACGCGGCTGCCGCCCAGTGCGTAGTTGTTATATTCCTTGCGTCCCATCGGAATTCCCTGCATAAAAGCCACAACGCCTACATCGGCAATCGTGTTGTGCCATTCCTCTAGCGGGATGGACGGCAGTGTAAACGTATAGGAAAGACCATTTCGCAGGGCGACCTCGTTATGCTTGTTGATCCGATAGGACAGCTCATCCTGTATTGCGCCCACGATGGTGCTGAGCCGCACTTCATGAAATAACGCCGCATCTCGTAACAACGGAATGTTGGCCTCCGCCTGAATGTCCCTACGAAAACCCTCATGCCAACTGCGAGTTGCCGCAGCATACACCAGCACTTGTTCATCCAACGTAAAGGAATAGCTGTTGCCGCTTGAATCGGTATACGCATACGGCCGTTTGGTTCCCCAAGCCGGTGCCATGACCGTTTGGCCGTTACGATCTGTCCATTCATCCTCGGCATAAACATAAAACCCATCGTATCCAATGACAACAATCACCGGAATGTAACGGTTCAAAACCCCTTGCGCAACCGGATCGCCGGATATGCCGAAATTGGTGTACAACGTCCGGTAAAACGCCGTGAGCGCTTCCTCCGTGTTGACCGCCACTCGCTTGACCGACTCGTAGCGTGACTCATGCTGCTGATCTGCATTGATGATGAGTGCTTGTGCCGCCGCATCCACCGCTGCATCCATGGCAGCGTCATAACGCAGTTCGAGCAGCATCGTTTGACGCATCAGTTCTACGTCAATCTGATTGATTGTGGCAAACGGGAAAAAGATCAGCACACCAACGACAGCCCATTCAATCCACTTCATTGCGTACCACCCCGCCATAAGGAATGAATATTTTATCGTTCGGGCTGACGGTGCTGTTCAGAAAATCCAACAAGACCGTGCCGGGCGTACGGCTCACATTTTTGACCGTGACGGTGAACGTATCGCCCACCCGCAGTTTGTACCTTCTTGACGGGTCGTCTCTGGGGGCAGAGCTACCGGGAAACAGCACCGGCAAGATCTGAGCGTTGTAAAATGCATCGTAATGCACTTTATACGTACCCTGGAACGTTTCTGGCCTGGTCGGATCGTCATATACCGGCACATATTTCTTGCTTTCATGTTCCATCTGCACATTGAAATCAAGGCCCGTCGCCTCAATAGTTTGTCTGAAATCGGTATACATGGCCGGTGAAATATATCCTTTGTCACGTACCGCATCCACAAATGCGGTTGTCGCCCGCAGGACGACTAATTCTGAAATATCATCCTGCTGCTGGAACGCTGTGTAAATCGGGTAGATGTAAAGCAGCAGTACGGCAAGCAGTATCGCAAACACCTTAATATAACTGTTCATGGCATTCTCCTCAACGTGTGACGACTACCAGGCGCAACAGCCGCCCGTCCGTGTCACGTTCGTGCAAGACGCTGTATCGGCCATGGAGTTGGATTCTGTCTGAAAACCATTGCTCCCGGTTCACCGGTGATGCGTATCGGACGCCATCCACCACGATTTCCGCATCTCCTTCTTCCAACCGCGCGATGGCCTGAAACACTTCGGTTCCCGACATCATGCCATCACCGGACAAGGGAGACAACGTTTGCCGGATGGTCCGGTCCTGCGTCATACCGGCGAGATAGGCCGAATCGGCAAGCGTCGCGCCGTTTTGAAACAGCCATAGCCCGTTAACCACGGCGATCAAAAACAGGAGACAGGATGCACTCATCTCCAACATCGTTCGCGTCGCGTAATCCAATGGCTTCCTCCTTTCAGCAAAAGGGGGCGCCAGCTAGACGGACGCCCCTTGGCTTCATTTCATTTTCGCACCTTATTGTTGCCGGAACACGATCCCGCGAATGACATTGCTGCGATCCAGCACCAATTGCGCCTGAAACTTTCCGCTCGGATTAACATAGTTCACATTGGCTTCATCGACGGTATGCTCCAGACGTCCAGGCGCATCGCCAACGACCGATCCATACGTAATGCTGTCCATCGGAACGCCAATGTTGATGACTTTGCCATACCACTGCCCGGTCGGGTTTTTCCCGGTGATTATTTGGATGCCAAACTGTTCCTGATCCGAAAACTTGCGCAGTGCATTGACGACTTGACTGCCCGAAAGTGTCGTGTTGTCATACACTGTAAAGGCCGTCTGCGATAATTCCGTTTGGATATTGCTAAAATTGCTTTGAGCTGCTTTTGTTGAATCTTGCGCGGAAATAAACAACACGACAGCGAGGGTAATGAGCGCAATTGCGAGGAAAATGCCCGCCGCCATTACCAGCGCCTTTTGTGCATTGGACATGGTCGATCTCTCCTTTAAATGTAGAAATAAAAAACGGTCCTTTCCAACATGGAAAGCACCACTAAAGTTGAATCATTGAATGCGTTGCAATTGCTCGTAGTACACCGACATTTGGTTCAAGCTGACAACAATAAGCGGAATGACCAGATAACCGAAAATAAGCGCCATCATTGGTGTAAACCCGATCATTCTGCCCCAGCCCGCCTTGTGCTCAATCAATCGTTCGTACTCCTGCTTGCGTTCTTCCTGTGCATACACGGACTCGGACTCCAAATCATCGAACGCTTTTCGAATCGGCAGCGTGCTTGCCGCCAGTTCCAGCTTTTCCACCTTGCGCACGAATGGCTGAAAAGGCGCATCCTCCTTGAGCTGCGCCAGCGCCTGTTCAGCGCCTTGATCAAAATGGAGCAGGCATGTTTGCAGCGGCTCTTCGAACACGCGGGCGAACTGCTCCATCCAGATTAGCAAATGCTCTACCGACATGCGGTCCATATCGGCCAGCATCGCAATGACCGCCTGCAATTGATCCACTTCATGCTTCATTTCCATTTGCCGCATCTTGCGCTGGAACAGGCGAATGCCGACCGGCGCCCAGTAGCCGACCCAGCCCGCCAAAACGGTCAATAGCGCTTGCCACCATTTGACGTATTGCCTGTCGAGTTTCTCCAACTTGCCTATAATGCGCTGTGCATCCGCGCGAAGCGCTTCATCCGAACGTTCTCCTCCGGTCTCCTTTCGCAACAGCTCCAAGAGCGACTCCTCTGTAGGCCTCACCCCCTTTACTTGTTCGATGATTCTCCGATCCAGCGCGGCTGCTTCCAGCGCTCTTTCCTGCTCCTCAGGCGTCGCTTGACCAAACAACGTATTGGCATACACCGGCGCATATAGCACTTGATGCCGATCCGTAAAATGCAAAGCTATGAATAGCCCCATTGCTGCAAGAAAAGCCATGCTTCCCGCCACGATTCGCTGGACATAAAACCATTCCAACCGTAGAGGAGAAGCCGTTTCTTTCAGTAGCTTCACCATCCGTTCCGCTTCCCTTGAGCCAGGAGCAGGACCCAATCGGTGAACGAGCCAACGCATCCAGCCCCAGCCGTGCGCCCATTTCTCCCATCTCTTTCGGTTGGTGATTTTCGGCGAGGTCTCCAAGCTCTGAATATGACGAAGCAGAACATAGGAGAGCCAAACGACCCCCATCAAGGCGAGCTTTATGCTCCAACCCATCACACTGCTGTAAAAGGCGTCCATCGCCGAAAAATAATAGCTGGCCCATGCTTCAATCGGACGGGTAAACAAGAGCGGAAGCAGGGCAATAACGGACAGCCCATGCAGCAAAAAACCAAGGCGTTCCCGGCGCAACAATTCAAAGTTCAATTCACCGGCCAATTTTCCCAATGCCTTCAAATACAATGATCCGCTATCCGTTTGTTTGTCTCCGTATTCCTTCACCAGATACGACAATCCGGCCAAACCTTTCAAATAACGGTTCGGAGCCGTTTCCAAGTATTGTTCCAGTCGTTCTTCCGCGTGGCTGTCGGTCAACACTTCAACGATTTCCTGGCCGTGCAAAGTCATTTCATACGGCGCTTCATCCGTCGCTTCGTAAATCGCTTCTTCTACCATTCCGTGTCGGTGATAATGATGACGGACATCCCCGAAAAACTGGCGTAGCTGACGCAACAATCGCATTTCCAACCGTTGTACGAATACGTCTGTTAACATGCCGTGGCAAACCCAACCGCCAATCATCAGCATGACAAGTGTAAATACATCGCGCACCCAAAGCGTGATCGGCACAGCCGCTGCAAGCAACATGCCCCAGAGCCAAAGCGCCGTCCGCATCGTCTCCAGACGCAGCTTCCACTCATCGCCCAGGTGGAGAATGACCAAACGACGACGAATGAAGTGTAAGTAGGTACGCAAGAGCGGTACACGAGAGCAGAGGGTATAGAGTTGTTGCATGCCGTTGTGCAATGCCTGCTTGTTGCTCGTTTTGGCAGGTTGGCGCAAGGCTTCATACTTTCGTGCTGCCCCGGCTTCCCCATAGCGGGACAAAAATTGAAACGCTAAGACCGCCCCAAGAAACAACAGCGTCGCTCCGCCAAGCAGCAGGGAAAGCCACTCAAGATTCATCGCCATCCCCCCAATTACACAAAAACGCCTCGAAAGCTGCCTGGTCCGGACCGGCAAGCCGCTCTGTAATATCTTTGCGGCTTTGTTCGGACAACGGATGAACCGCAACATAACGGCCGTCCCGATATTCAATGACATTTCGCGCTTCATACAGTTTCCGATCCGTGGAGCGATGGAAGTAGTCCGTCACCGTCTCCATAAACGCATCCATCTTCTCATCCAGCGTCTTTTTCTCGCGAAAGTCTGTCCGGTAAGGCATTTCCTGTGCAAGCGGTACGCATTCCGTGATGCGCTCGATATAGCGGCGACCGTCCGCATCCCGTTTTAAATGAATATCAAAGTTGATGACGCTGACCACTTGCTGTTCTGCCACCTGTTCATTGGTAAACACGCCGGTTTTGAGCAATGAATTGCGCAAGGACAACACCAAATCGCGAAACGTTTTGGCGTGGTGGGTAAACAACGTAAAAAGTGAAGCCACTTGCGCCATTTGGATCATCCAGGCCGCTACCGGGTCGGTCGCCACCTCACCCAAAATGTTGACCGAGCCGTCCGTTTTTTTCTGTATATCCAGCCCGGCCTGACCGGAGATCGTTTCAGTTTCCCGAAGGCTGAGAATATTACGATTAGGATAAATTTTGCGCAGTTGCAGTTCAAAGCTCATCTCTTGAACGCGAATCGGGAGCAGGGCGGATATATGACGCACCATGGCCATAAGCAGCGTCGTTTTCCCGCTGCCTTGCGCGCCAGTTATCGCCGTAATGCGCTCTCCCATCACAAGATAGCGAATCAGAGCAATCGGCAGTTCCGCATGTTCATCGCGAATCAGCTGTTCCAAAGTGGCATTTTGCACATCAAATTTGCGCACAAAAAAAGCCCACGACTCGGCAAATCGGGGGCGCAGCACCACGACACGAGAACCGTCGGCCATTTCATTCACCTTGTATCCGGTCGTTTCGGACAACTGGCCGGGAAAATTATGCTTGTAGATGTTTTGGCATACACGCCGCAGTTCCAGTTCCGATCCAAAGGAGAGGAAACTAAGGTGAATGGATTTCCCTTCATAAAAAACCCACACACTGTCATGCGCCCGCGGCACCTCACCGAGTTGAACATCCCCTTCCCAATCCCATGTTTCTTCCCATACGGAAGGCGGCAAACCGGAAACTCCGCCGGACACGCCGTCAATGCGCATATCGCGCAGTTCGTCCACGACACTAAAGCCTTTGTAGTGCTGGTAAATGCGCTGCACCACGATTTGCAGTTTATCCTCTTCCGATAGCTGGACGTCCTCTTGTTCATAAATCTCGCCGATCTCCTCAGACGTAATACGGTAAGACAGCTCCTGTTCTTCATGGGCATCCGGCTTGGGCCGATCCAGATCATAGCGGCGTATGAGTTCACTAAGCGCATGATAGCCGTGACGTTTTTTGTATACATGAAGCAAGATGTCAAACCGATCCTGATGCGACAACGATTCAGGGCAATCAAACGGGATCAACCGGTTCAGATGTTCATGATCCAACGTATAGTGCTGTGCAAGCAAATCGGTTATATATTGCTTGACATACATTTTGTCACGCAGATCACCAGACGTGCATCCGCGCAGCGCTTTTTTCATCTCGGCCCGCTTGTTTTTCCGTCGCCGGTACTCTTCTTCTGATAGACCGTAATCCGTCAGATTGGCGCTTATCACGTCATGCAGTGCTCTTTTGACGTATTCTTCCATCGCCTTCAACGTGTACACCGGCGCTTCCTGCTGGCGTTCCGGCAAGGTTCGGCTCATGCGCAAATACAGGAACAATACGCCTATTAAGACAATGCCTCCGATCAACAGACCATGTAACACGCCCATCATATCGTGGTCTCCTTCCCGCCGAAAAAGGCATTGTGCAAGCCCGTTTGTTCAATCAACGCAAGTGCCAACGCTCGCACGTCTCGCATGAACAGATAGTTTTCATGTTCCCGCGGCACTTGCCGATTGCGATACATGTAAGAAATCGCCTGCCCGTTTTGTCCATCATCCAACCACCGTGTATTGTAACTGACCGAACATGTTTGTAAACGCCGTCCATAAGGACGCAACAAATTTTTATGGGTCAAAGATGAGTACCGATCATATTTTCCGAATACGAGCACATGCTTTTTAGTTGCGAGCATCGCTTGAAGTTCATCCATCCGAAAAAAACGATGGACAGCCAACCGATTTTGCGGGAGGCACACCACCAGCACATCCGCCAGCCGCAGTAAACCGTTGGTCCATTCCGATGAATTTCCGCTGCCGCCATCCACAAACACAAGATCATACATCCGTTTCGCCATGCTTAGCAGCGATTCCATCCAAGGCGTGGCCATGTCAATAAAACGATCATCCGGCTTGCTTGAACCCGGCAGCAAGTCGAGCCTGTCCTTTAACAAAGGCAGCGTGTAATCCCGAATCATGTTGGGGTGCAATTTTCGGTTTTGCAGCAGTCGCAATAACGCATCTACCCCCATATTGACTGAGACATCCATGTCCATCTCCCGAGAGGCATGCGTTTGATAAAAGCATTGCTTCAAGGCGATATCGTGACTTTCACAATGACCCAGCAGCAACATATGTGCCGAATACTCCAGTCCCATGACCGAGGCAGTCGCTGCCAGATTGCTCGTTGTCCCGGTTCCCGATACCGGACTCCAAAACACGATTGTATGTCCCGTCACCGTGTCCCCTCCTTTTCTCAATCATTTTGATCAGCTTGATTAGCGACGGAAGGCAGCGCGTTCTTGGCGAAGTCGCTTCCATGCCCTGCGAACGGTTTTGTCGTCCCAATCAAACAACTGTTGTGCCATCTCCCATATCGTGCGACGATACGTTCCCGATAGTCCCTTCACATCGATGCGGCCATGATGCTGGTTTTCCAGCTCGACGGATACATCATGCTCATCCAGCGGAAAACGAAAAACCGCTTCCTCCCAGCGAATGGTCTGCTGAGCAAAGGCGGAATCGAGATACGCCTCGGTGACAGTCAGAGGAACAACGGATAGCATCATCTTGTAAAACGATACCGGTTGATTCTGTGCTTCATGCAAGCATAACCGCTGCATCAATTCGACATTTCGCTGCATGGTCAATCGGTTGAAATTGCTGCACCAGATCCGCTTGTCGTAATGGGGCAACTCCCGCCCTTTGACCATTTCGGTATGGTCGGTGTCCAGCAGCATCACATCGTAATCCATGCCATTTGCTTTCTGATACAAGTATCGTTCCATCTGCGAATACAAGATAAACCCACAGGCCACGTCCACACCTTCAAACTCGTAGAGCGGGGCGCGTAATTCTTCCTGCGGCAAATATCCCTGTGTCGTTTGTGCGAGAGTGGAGTCCACCACCAGCACCTTGTAATCCATTGCGGCCAGGAGTTTGCCAAGCAATAACAGCACATGGCTTTTATCCGGCGCTCCTAAAAATACAATCTTTTTCATGGTTTCTCCTTATTGATTGAAGATTTCGGAATAATCCGGGGCCGTTTCTGACTCTGGCTCGGATGCAGGCGGTGGATCGGGCAACGTCGCTTCGGGCGATTCTTCTTCTACCACGACCGGAAGGGAAGAAGGCGGCTGTTCATCTTCTCCTTGCACCGACTCTTGGTCATCCTGCTCCGGGAAACTAAGGGGCTGCGGCATTTGCTGAGCGGCATTGCTTTGCTGTGTTGCGGCCCGTTCATTCATGAGTTGTTGCTGCACGGTGACATTGCCGTACATCACCCGCATTTTGTCCGCTTCGCTCATTTCATTCAGGTTGCTTTCCAACCTTTCGCGTTGCTGACGAGCCAGCTCAGTAGAAACCTGCTCAACCAGGTTTGGGTTTTGCTCCAATAAATCCAACACCATCGGATTGGCCGGATAAGTCGCCGTCGCTGCCTCTTGCAGTCCCGGTTCGATATAGGGCACCGCGTATAATCTTGCGCCTTGCAGATAAGCATCGATGATCGCGCTTGATGTGAGCAGCAGGTCGGTTTCATTCATCTCCAGCCAAATGACGGTTCCCTCGCGATCAAGCACCTGCTTTTTGGCAAGCACAACGAAATCTTCGCCAGTCGGGAAGTTGATCCTCACATCGATATACTGTGCTTTTCCCAGATGCGACGGAAGCTGAATGATTTGAAACTCTTGTGTCCGCACATCCTTGGCAATCGGGTTGCCCTCATACAGCACAGAAGCAAGAAGCGGCATTCCCGGGCGAAGTTCAACTTTGGCGTGTTTACCGACCGCCTCTTCCTCCTTAGCGATCATTTCGGGCGAAACCAATGCGGTCGGCAGGGTCATCGCCGTGACGTCTTCCGGTTCGATCTGCTCACCGGCCGGAATGGTTCGAGCCACAGTCCATACCGTTTGCAGCGATTCTTCTTTAGTCGCTGTTAACTGTTCTATTTGCCTCTCATAATGGGCGATCACTTCCTGATGTTCCTGCTGTTGTTCAGCTTGTCTCATCAAGTGAAAAATGACAGCCGACACGAGCAAAAGAATGCCGAACAAAATGGCAGCGATCACCAGCATCTTGCGATGACGATAGATCCAAGACATGCTCACGACTCCTTTCTATACCAAATGAATTTCAACTTTCTTCCTTCTCATTGCTTTTATGTTTTGCTCGACTTCTTTTTCTTCGTTCCTCTTTAGCTGTGTTGGAACGCTCCGATTCATCTTTCGGTTCTCTGCGGTCAAAACCGGGCCTTTCTTTCATTAATCGTTCGTATTTCCGCCATTTACCTTCCGTAAAGAGCATCTCCGTCACCTCCTTGTAGGCACAAAAAAACTCCCTTGCAATGGAGAGTAAGGAATGGCTATTTTTTGTTCATGTTGCTTAAGATTATCTTCCATGTTCGCGCTGCCGCTTGCGATACCAGCTTTCCAACAGTTGGACAATAAGGTCCTCCTTTTGTTTTTCAGTGAAATTCTTAGGGAAAAAGCGATCAATGCGCTCCCGCTGAATGTGCATTTTTTCCCTCTGATTGGGCTTTTCCTCCGTCAAAATCGAGAAGATAACATCCATATTGAGCCGTCCGCCCTGACTCAGTTTCTTCATACGCAGCGCTTGTGACAAAGAAGGCGTACAGTCTTCGGACTGTATCGTTTCATAAAGGTCTTGCTGCTCTTTTTCGGCCAAGTAAGACAACTCGACAGCCGGATTAAACGCGATCCGTTTTTCATCTACCATTTCAAGAATGGAAGGGATCAAATGAGTCAAGCGAATGTATCTAAATATTTGATTTTTGCTTTCTCCCATTTGTTCTGCTAATATCTCGCTAGATTTCTTTCCTTCAAACTTGTTCCCAACTTGGGAACAAGTTAAGTCAGTACGTTGCCCCTGACGATTCATCGCCTCCAGCTTCATCTTATAAGCAAACGCCTTCTCGCTAGGAGCGATATGTTCCCGTTGCAGGTTGCTGTCCACCATAATAATGGTCGCTTGATCGTCGTCCAGTTCACGGACAATGCAAGGCATCGTTTCCATACCCGCCAGCTCGCTCGCCTTTTTCCGCCGATGTCCGGCGACCATCTCATACCCGCCATTTGCCTTCGGACGTACTAGTCCAGGAACCAATACGCCGTATTGTTTTACGCTGTCCGCCATTTCCAGCATCGCTTCATCCGCCTTTACTTTGAATGGATGATCGGGGAAATCGCTGATCTCGGACAACGGGATGTCCATCACTTTTTCCCGCTGTGCATCGGCGCGGCTCTCATCGGTCGAAAATAAATCATCGACTGTGGTCAGCTTGATACTGGCGCGTCTGTCGTCTTGCCTTGCCAATACCCTGCACCTCCTTTGTAAAAGACGTATATGCTTGGGCTACTTGGCCGCTCGGATCATGATTATAAATGCTCTTCCCCTTGGCGCTCGCTTCCGCCGCACGGATGGAAAGCGGAATTTCCGATTGAAACACACGCAGCTTGTCTCCATAATCACGCCGAAGAACAAAGGAAATATCCTTGGCAAAGTTGGTCCGGTTGTCTACCATCGTCAGCAGCACGCCATCTACCAGTAGCTTCGGGTTGATTTGGCGGCGAACGCGGGAAATGGTTTGCAAAAGCTGCGTCATTCCTTTCGCCGGTAAATAATGCGCCTGAACCGGAATGATGACGCTATCAGCGGCCGCCAGTGCATTGATGGTCAACATGCCCAAGCTGGGCATACAGTCAATAAGGACATAATCATAGTCCTTTTTCACCTTGTCTATATAGGAGCGCAAGATCGTTTCCCTGCTCATTGTATTGACAAGCGAGACTTCAACAGCAGACAATTCGATGTTACCGGGCATTAGGTCAATCCCTTCGGGATGGTGCAAAATGCCTTTTTGGGGCGGATACGATTCTTCCAACATATTTTTAACGAGCAGTGTAGCCAAAGAAATTGACAAATTATCCGGTTCGCGGTAACCCAACGCATCTGTCAAATTGCCTTGTGCATCCGCATCCACTAGAAGAACCTTTTTACCTTCAGTCGCCAAGCCAATACCCAAATTAACAGCCGTAGTCGTTTTGCCGACACCGCCTTTCTGATTGGCAAGAGCAATCACCTTCGTCATTCGCTGTTCCTCCTTTCATGAAAAATGCCGGCTGCCTGAGAGGGACAACCGGCTCTTTGAAGAAATATCTATATAAAAAGAGAACGCCCCGATAAGGACGCTCTCTTGGATATTCTTGTTTTCAATTAAAAATCACTAGGTGTATCTATCCATTCCAAGTCGAGAACAATAGAAACCTCGATTTTATCGTTTAACACCTTATTCCTGTAGTCCTTTCCATTAGTCGTAAACGAAGCATACTTTGCAGAATACTGATAATTCAGCACTTCTACGTATCGTCTCGACATATTCCTATTACACACTCCACATGAACCGTATGCGGAAACATATCCACCGGCTGAGCCTCTAACGTGCGGTAGCCTCCATCCTCCAGCACCCGCAGGTCGCGGGCGAGCGTCGCCGGATTGCACGAGACGTAGACGATGCGCTCAGGCCGCATCGCCACCATCGTCTCGAGCAGCGCGGCGTCGCAGCCCTTGCGGGGTGGGTCGACGACGATGACGTCGGGGACGATGCCCTCCTGCTTCCACGCAGGAATGACCTCCTCCGCCTTGCCTGCGGCAAAGGTGACGTTATGGAGGTCATTCAGCGCGGCATTGCGGCGGGCATCGGCTACCGCGTCTTCGACGATCTCCACCCCGTAGACCTGCTTGGCATGACGGGCCAGGAACAACGAGATCGTGCCTATTCCGCAATAGGCATCGATCACCGTTTCCTTCCCCGTCAAGCCGGCATACTCAAGGGCCTGGCGGTACAGCACCTCCGTCTGTACCGGATTGACCTGGTAGAACGACCTCGGCGAGATGGCGAATTTCACATCCCCGATCGTATCGTGGATGACCTCCTCGCCCCACAGCACCTTCGTTCGTTCTCCGAAGATGACGTTCGTCCTCGCCGTATTCACGTTGTGGCATATGCTCTTGACGCCGGGGATGGCTTCGCGAATAGCGCGAACCCACTGCTCGACCGAAGGAATTCGGGTCCCGTTCGTGACGAGGATGACCATCAATTCTCCGGTCGCGAAGCCGTATTTGACCACGACATGGCGGAGCAAGCCCGTATGCGTGGCCTCATTATAAGCGGAGATCCCCAGCGAGCGGGCAATCTCCTTCACCCGGGCCACTACCTCGTCGCTGCGCTCATGCTGGATCAGGCATTGGTCCATATCGATAATCCGATGGCTGCCCTGGGCATAGAAGCCCCCGATCAGGCCGCCCTCCATTTCGCCGAAAGGAACCTGGACCTTATTCCGATACCGCCAGGGGTTCTTCATTCCCATAGTTGGATGAACGATGATCCCGGCGTGGCCAGCCCCAAACCGCTCTGAGACGCCATGGATCCCATCCGGCCCATTTTTCCCCTCGGCTCCATTCTTCTCTTCCGCTATTAGGGCGATATCCCCTTCCCGCTCGCCGCTGGTTCTTCCGTCATCCTTCCGCACCTCCAGCTTGCCGATCCGCTCCAGACTGTCGATCACGATCTGGCGTTTATGCTGAAGCTGGGCCTCGTAGCTCAGATGCTGAAGCTGGCAGCCGCCGCATTGGCTGTAGATCGGGCAGGGAGCTTGCACACGTTCGGGGCTCGCCTGCTCGATTCGAAGCAGCTTGGCGTAGCCGTACTGCTTCTTCACCTTCAATACCCGGACCAAGGCCCGCTCGCCCGGCAGGGCTCCAGGCACAAAAAGGGTAAAGCCCCGATAACGGCCCACCCCTTCACCTTCGTGTCCCAGCCCGGCAATATCCAGTATTACTTCGTCGTTCTTCTGTACGGGAATGCCGTCTGCCGCCGGATTTTCAGTTTTAGGATTCGCTCCCTCTTTGGCCGGTCGGCCGGAAGGACGTGTCCGATTGCTTCTTTTCCTTGTCATAGAGTTAAACCCGGTTCCTTTTCTTTATTTTGAAGATGGCCATATTCTAACGAACACTGCGCACCTTATTTCATACAAAATAGCGATTTTAAAAAGCTAACGAATCCCAGCAATCTTATTCTATACTCCATACCCGTTTTACACCGGATTCTGACCTATTAAGGACTCTGTAGTTCGTTAAATTTTGCAAATGTTGGATTCAAAGAGAAATAACGTATCCTGGATTCGTTAACCGATAGCCCCAGGGCAATTCGTATCCCTGACCTTACTACGATGAATAAGCAGCGCATCCCCGTTAGGCAATATCCATGCTGCGAACCTGTGTCTCGATATCAACCGGCCAGGTTCCCCTACAATGGGTGCGCCTCCTTGAAGCGAACGCCAACGGGGCTATTTAGATAACTCGAACGAGGATGTTCAGACCCAACTCACCGTACGTTTGACATCGTCAACCAGCATACCATTTTTTCACCCGACACCATACATGAGAAGCTACCAGACACTCGCAAGAAGATGTTCGACAGTACCTACCCGATCCGCTGCACAACAAACCTTTAACTATCTATTTTCCCCAACCTGGGAAAGCTATGCTTGACCCGGTAAGTTGAGCTGCCGGATTCATCCACGATGATGTTCAGATGGGAAGGAAGCACCGAGATGGTGCATGGGAGCGTTCCGCCCAGCTCCCCGTCCAGATTGACCTGAACGTAATCGGGTGAAGTGATTTCGATCTTCCGCGTTGAGGTGTGGATGATGTGCGGATCATTAAGATGCTCACCGCGCAGTGCCAATGTAACGATGCGGATGAATTCGGCCAGATTGCATTTTTTCAATATAAAAACATCCAGCAGCCCATCATCCAGACTGGCTTCGGGAGCCAGCTTCTCGAATCCCCCGACGGAGTTGCTGTTCGTGACCAGGAACATCATCACCTGCTCATGAACCTCCATCTCGTCCGTCTTGACGTGCATTTCAATCGGCCGCAGGCGGGGGAGCTTCTCGATCCCCTTAATATAATAGGCAAGCTGTCCGATCATCGTCTTTAGCTTGCTGGGCACCTCATAGGTCAGCTCCGTCAGAGAACCTCCTCCGGCAATATTGATAAAATACCGCTGGTTCGCTTTCCCTACATCGATCAGGCGCGTATGCTGGCGGATAATAAGATCACAGGCCGCCTCCCAATTGCGTGGAATGGACAAAGCCCGGGCAAAATCATTCGTCGTTCCAAGAGGCAGAATGCCCAGCGCCGGACGGTGCTCCTTCTCTGCCAGGCCATTGATTACTTCATAGAGCGTTCCGTCTCCTCCGGCCGCGATAACGATATCGAATCCGCGTTCAACGGCTTCCGCCGCTGCGAGCGTAGCATCCCCTTCTCCGATGGTCGCGTGGGTAGAGGTTTCCAAGCCTCCGCGTTCCAGCCGCTGCAGAATATCCGGCAGCTTCTTCTTCATTTCCTCCCGACCCGAAGATGGATTGTATATCAACCTTGCACGTTTGGCCATTCACTAATCACCTGTTTATCCATATTCTGTCCAATGTTGACCGGGAACCTATCCTCCAATGCACTGCTTAGCCCGGATAAGGCTCCCTAATACGATATTCTATAATCCCCGGCGGAATAACCCGAACATCGGATTGTTATCCGCATGGAGCTTTTTTTCTATTGGAAAGGGCGTACGATACGGTATTCTAAAACATCATCCCGCACATCAATCTGTTCTTACGATCATTTGACTATAGTATGTTCCATAATCTCTATTTCTCTCCAGTTTTTGACGCCTCGAAGTCTCTTCCCTGAAAGCAGAATATGAAAAATCCCACTCTGACAGGGAGAGAAGGATTTTGTCCGATGGCGCGGCGCAAAGGGTTGCACCCGCTATGAAAGTTTATCTTCCCAGCCGTTCCAAGGTCATCTTGTAGCCGTCATTCCCGTAGTTCAGACATCTCTTCACCCGGGAGATGGTCGCTGTGCTGGCGCCGGTTTCAGCCTCGATTTGATTATAAGTATACCCTTTACGAAGCATGCGGGCTACTTCCAAACGCTGGGACATAGACTGAACCTCGTTCACCGTACATAAATCATCGAAAAAAACGTAGCATTCTTCCATATCCTTCAAAGTCAAAATCGCCTCAAACAATTGGTCGATCGCTTTGTCGTTCAGCTTTTTCAACTGCATGATCTTCCCTCGTTTCTGCTGATTTGCTTTACTTCATATCTTTCGACATCAAGAGCCGAATCCCTGCTTTAAGTTTTCAGAACAGCATAAATGTTAAGCGTTAGAGTGTTAAAATGCTTCGGCACTATAAACCTCATGCTCCGCCTTCAAACTGCTTTACGGTACATGAGGGTTAGCCGGATTTGCCCAAGCCACGGATTCCAGCATCGAGTAAAAAGCCCGATAGCCGGGACATCCGTCCAATCCAATCATTTGCCTAACACATAGATTATAAACAAGATGACCCCAAAAAAGGAAGTGCTGCTTGAATAACAGATCGTTTCTTCCTGATTTTGGGGACCCCCACTGACATCTCATCAAGTGAGGAGATTATATAAAAGGGTTGTGAATCCAGTGAACTCTAACCATCAGGCCAAGTCCAGCCATGCTTACCCGGTCCTATATCGGCAGCCGGGGATTGATCAGGCCCAGGTGCGCAATTGGATCGATTCCCCACAGTTTCCCGGTTATTACCAGAACCCGGGCTTCCCTGGTTATCAGGGCTTCCCGGGAATGCCCGGATTTGGAGCGAATCCTGCCGGTGCGGGAGGGGGTCAGGGCGGTACGGGCAGTGGAGGCAGCGGCTTCAACTTCAATCAGGTAAAATCCTTCATCGATCGCATGGGAGGAATCGACGGAATTGTATCGACCGTGACCAAAGTGCATAAGGTCGTCCAGAGCATTCAGCAAATGGCTCCGATGCTCAAGCTGCTTATGGGAACCTTCGGTTCCAAGGCCGCTACGGCCGAAGCCGACAGCAAGGCCGTCCCCACCCGAAGACGCCGATCGCGAAGAGGCGGGAGTCCGGGGAGACGTTCGGCATACGGAGGCTATTCCCGCCGGCGGCCGACAGGAGGCAGAGCGCGGGTCAGCAGACGCCCCTACCGATAAGTTCTGCGGCTCTTACGTCAGCGTCTTAACGGTCCGCTCTTCCCGGGGCGGGCCGTTCGCGTTACCCGCTCTTTCCGTCCGCTCCCCGGCATTTCTCCAAGAAACAACCGAACCTTAATTATTGGCCGGAGTTGTTCGTAGCACTGCCTTTGTCTCCTGACTCAATTTCCACCTTCGAATCGACCGGAACGACCTGAATCCACGTTTGTCCGGGGAGCAGCGGAAGCTCCCGTTTGTCCTCATACACACGGATCGTACCGTCCTTCCGTTCCCAGGTCACATCGCGTTTCACGCCTCCCTGAATGAGCATTCCTTTACCGGGCCCATCGATGTCTACGCTGCGCCGGCCTTCATTGTCCAACACCCGGTGCTTCGTCTCGGCTATGATGATATTGGAGGCCGTCAGCTGCACCTTGGAATCTTTGTCCAGATGAGGTTCTCCCGCCATGCTTCGTTTATAGACTCCGGCCTCGGCGTCATATTCATAAGATACGTAATAACCGTGTATATAGTTCACCTTCACACGCTCGGCCTTATCCCCGGATACCTTCTCGTCCTCCTTCAAGAAAGGATACTTGAAAGCTTTCCATTCCTGCCGGAACTTCTTCTTCTCGCTTCCTTCGCGGATTTTGTCCACACTGGTATATAAATTGTGCGGCGCCGAACGTTCTTTATCCCGCCAATAGTATGCGTCATCCCCATACACCTGGTCAAAATGCGCCAGCTTCCGCGAATTGATATAATTAATCGCATCTTGGCTCCATCCGGCGTGAACGATCAAAGCATCCAATCCCTCTCCCAGTTGGGCATAGTATGGGCGAATACTGCGCACGGGACCGATCACCTTCGGATTTTGGCTGTGATAGACAGCCGCGAAGCGGGTAATTTCACCCTCGGCAAGAATTTCGAACACGACATCCGCTTGATCGAGCCCGGTCTGCGGCCGCGCTTGCGGAGAGTTCTCTATCATGACCATAAGCGGCCTGTCTTCGACCTGCTCATTCGTCCCTTTACCTGTCAACGGGAAGTGATACTTGTAGGCCGGAGCCTGGCTCGGAGTCGGAGTGACGACGGGTGACGGCGACGGATCGGGTACGGGTGCCGTTTGCGGCTGACCCGAACAGCCGGCGACGGTCAGGGCGAGACAAGTCACCCCCAATATTCCTTTGTATCGTCCTGTTATTCGTGATTTCTTGGATTGACTGAACGGTTTCAATGGTCCATCTCCTCTCTTTCTTTCTACTCTATCGACTGATGTACGGCAAGATATTATAACTGTTCACAAAACGTTTAGAAGTACAGTTGGTGGTTTCCTATCCGATCTGTTAAAATGGGCTTGCAGTTACTAGGAGGAGAGGAACGACATGAAGCTGAAAGCGACGTTGATTTTATTGGCGCTTTTTGCCGGTACGACCCTTATCGTTTTTCTGTTAATGTACGGAACCGGGAACCCCAATTTACGGCAGAATACGGCCAGGGACTTGCCCTCTCACGATGCAGCCCGAGCCTATGTGCTTGATCATAAATTACTCGCGTCCGTAGATCAAATCCAGGCGCTCTATCCGGGAGGCCCGGCATTCCTGATGCTGTCAGGCAGAGATGATAACGGACAGGTTAAATATGTATGGGTCGCAGGTCCGGACGAATCTATCGAAGTCTATGGAACCGCTCTGGAGAGCGAAGGAGTGCCCGAAACCGATATAGCGGAAGCCCTTAAGAAGAAAGGGATCGAAACCGACCAAATTGCCGAAATCTACGCCGTTCCCCGTGACTATACTTCCAAGAAAATCGTATGGTACGTTCGGGAGAAGGGTGAGAAAAGACATATGCTTTGGTATGAATACGAGACCGGCGAATTATACTGGGAAGCCTACGGCGAACCTACCGCCTGGGAAAGGGACAAAGCATTCCAATCATTCAGAAAAGACGGCTGAACCGCTTGATGGTTCAGCGTTTTTTTTATTTGGGCATTCCCTCGATCATGATCTTACGGCAGCGTTCGAAAAAAATTCCGCTCGATCATGGGTCAACCGCTGTTTGCGATAGGAATCTCACTCGATGGGTTCATTTGGGCCTCGTTTCGAACGGACATCGCTTGGCTCGCGATCGTACGGATACTTCAGATGGGCTCTTCAAACGGGTTCACCCGACTGCTCGGGAGCCCCCCTTCCGTCCGAATTCATCCCGCTGTTCCCGCTGGAACATCCCCTCAATCCGGTTCACCCGACCGCTCGGCGAGCACCCCTTCCGTCCGAATCCATCCCGCTGTTCCCGCTGGAACATCCCCTCAATCCGGTTCACCCGACCGCTTGGCGAGCACCCCTTCCGTCCGAATTCATCCCGTTGTTCCCGCTGGAACATCCCCTGAATCCGGTTCGATTGAGTATCCCGCCGCCGATCGTAATTTAATTCTAGACGGCTTGTCTGGATTCCTTCCTTTTTTCTGACAGAATCCGAAACTTTATGCCCGTTTCAACAGAAGCAGCTCCATTTTCTCCAACCTATCGACAATAAACGATCCCATATTGGGTTTGTAACAGAACAAAGTGTATAATAGAACGGAAAGAATTCCCTTTCGTGAATGCTGCTTGGAGGTGAATCATGTCCAGACGATATTTCTTGAAACTGCTTGCGTCCGTATTTATCGCGTCTCTTGGCGGAATTTGGTCTTTCTTGCGATGGCTGTTCGGGAGGGATTCTATCGCGGAGAGTCAACCGGATGCGGACAAGGTAACCGCCGCCGGGGAGGAGAGTGAGCCGGAAGGAAAAGGAAAGCTGCTGGCATCCCTGTTTCTTCTTAGCGATCTGCATATAAGTCTCTATGACACTACGACTACGGACAAGCTTAAGGCTGCGCTGGATGATGTGACCCAGTTGGATCCTGAAGCGAATGCGCTTGTTCTTGGCGGAGATCTGACCGATTATGGCCGGGAGGGCGAGTATCAGCAGCTCTGGTCGATTCTGGAACAATACTCCTTGCCGACAATGCATGCCAATATGGGAAATCATGATTATTATGATATATGGATCAATGAGAAAGGCGGCTTTGCCACTGACACGATGCCGAACGGCAAGACCGACGCCCAATCCAGGGAACGATTTCAGCGGTATATGAATTACGATAAACCATACACGGATGAATGGATCAACGGCGTTCACCTGATCATGCTGTCGCAGGAGGCTTACCTTGAGGAAAGAGAAGATGTAGGAGAAGGAGCCTGGTACTCGGATGAGCAGTTAAACTGGCTGCGGGCCAAAATGGCCGAGCATACCAACGGAGAACCGGCCCTGATCATGATCCATCAGCCGCTGCCTGCCCTGGGCTCCGATGGAGGAACCCACCGGCTCATTCGGGCCAATGAGTTTCGCGACATTCTGAAGCCCTACCGCAATGTATTCGTCTTCTCGGGGCATACCCACCGGGATTTTTATACAGATAATCACTATACGACTCAGGACAATATCCATTGGTTTTCCAATTCGGCGGTCGGACGGCTTCGCCCCTCTGCCCCCTCGGATAACAGTCATGCCCAAGGAATGTACATTCAAGTCTATGAGAAGGAAATTCACGTCCGCGGCCGCGAATTCACCACCCGTCAATGGATCGATGTTGCGGAGTGGCGGGTTCCTATCGAGTAACCACCTATGGAGGGATCGCTCTCATGGAATGGCCTCGCCCATCGGGTAATCGTTCTTATGGAGTAATCTCAACACAATGGAGAATCACTCCCATGAAGTAATTTCACCGCCACGGAGTAATCGTTCCCATAGAGTGGCCTCGCCCATCGGGTTATCGTTCCAAAGCAGGGGCCTTTCCCCCCACCCCATTCCAAAAAATGTCCGATAGGAAGGAGTGCTCTCCTCCCTTCGGACATTTTATCGTCTAAGCCTTAACCGCTTCCTCGCCCTCTTCTTCCTCGAACAACCGGTCGCCGCGATGAAGCCGCCAAGCGATCTGCGCCACGTGCGGCAGCTCCCTTGCTGTCGGCGCATGTGCGGCCAGATAGCGCGTGATAGCCAGCACCATAGTCTCCTGTGCCCGCTTGGCCAATGGCCCGGACAGTTCCGACCAGAGGTCGTATTCCCGGATGCCGGCCTCGAGCACTTGATAGGAGTGGAACTCGGCATCCTCCCGCAGCAAGGAATGTCCAAGCGTGTTGAACAACGCCTGCACGTCTCCTCCCCGGCTCATATAATGCGCCGCCCAATCCGCCGCTTCCGCCACCTGCTGACGCTGGTTCATCAGCTCCAGCAGCTCGGCCGGATCGGTGGTATGGCCGCGTTTGGCCGCCTGCTCCGGTTTCGGCTTCGGGGCGGTCGGAATGTTCAGGAAGCGGTCCAGGTAGATGCTGACCGCCGAATAATAGATCGCCCGAATGGTGGGGACGCCGGCTCCTCTCCGCAGGCTTTCGTGAACCGCATGAGCATGCGTGAAGGTGTGCAGCACCGCAATCCAATCGCCGAAGTCATTCTGCGTGTGGAAGCGGACGATCCGCTCCGCGGCTGCCAAAGCAACCAGACGGGCGATGCATACCGGAGACGCCCCGTTATGCAGCGCATCGGTAATGGCCGCGATCGTCTTCAACGGCTCCTCACCTAGAAGCAGCTCCAACATGGCCTCTTCATCGAGGGGCGCCTCTTCTCCGCCGACCCTTCCGTCAAGCTCGGGCAGCCTCTCGAACGCTTCCCGCAGGGGAGCGACCAGATTGACCGGCTGCTGCCAGTTATTTCTTTCCTCGCTTCTCGTCGGATTGGCCAGCAGCGGAACGAGGGAAGCAAGCACCTGCTCCTTCATCCCCTCTTCCAGCCTCTCCAGCATTTCGAAGGCTTTATTATGGAAGTCAAACGTATGCCCGCCATCCAGATAGAAGTGATCCGTGGCGGCGGCCAGCATCATGTCGGCCAGCTCGCCGTTCTCCGCCCCCTGACGGATGGCGGTCAGCAGAACCCGCTCCGCTCCCTGTGTGTCCCGCACCTCTACACATTGACGGTACCAGGAGGTCAGGCGGGACATCGAAGCATTCGTTTCCAGAAGCGATTCCAATACAAAACGCGGAGGTCTTCCCGCACAATCGGCGGCTACCCGACGCAGACCGTGGAACAAGGCGAGAAACCGCCCATAGCGGTCCAGCTTCGGCAGCACATTGACCATGGCGGCCAGAATGGTCAGTCCCGAGCCCCAGCCTCCCGAGCGGTACACCGTCCCGTATTCGATTCCGACCCGCGCGATTTTCTCTTCCGGCACACCGGCTTCGAGCAGGGCAATGACCGATTTGGCGATCACCAGAGACAAGTTTTGCTCCAGCCCTTCCTGCAGCCTTTTGAAATGCTTATCCGCCCCTCCTTGATTCCTCGGCTTCGGGTTAACCCATACCTCCCCTTCCTCCAGCCTAACCTCGTGGGTCGGCACATCATCCGCCCATGGGTCCAAAGTGCCTCCGCTGCAAATATCGAACCGGGCATGATGCCAATGACAAGTCAATATACCGTCGCACAAGCTTCCCATATGCAGGGGAAAACCCATGTGAGGACAACGATTGTCCACCGCATACACCCGATCCTCATGAACAAAAACGGCGATTCCTCCCTTAATCACCTTAGCGCCTTGTCGCTTCAGTTCCTCCAATGATCCGGCATGAGTCCATTGGTCCATTTCCAATCCCTCCCAATTCATTATACATACATTCTAAACTAATATGTATAGAAAATACAAGAACAATTTGCGACTGTTTGCCCTCCCTCAAGCCGGACGTTATCTAGAGCCGCGAAGGCGGGACGCCATTGCCTCTATCGAATCAGTAATGGTATAGTAAAAGCCCGGAACAACACTTCGTTAAATTTGTTCCGACCAACATGACAACACTGACGAAAAAAGACAAAGACCCGCACTTTCGCTCGTCTTCGAGGCAACTCTGGCTTTACGCGTACAGCGCCTGCAAAAAGACCTGCAAAAGTGCACGTCTTCAGAGCGATTTTAGCTAAAATCGGCAAAAGACCAGCAATTGTGCAGGTAAATTTTGCGATTTCGGCGATTTTCCGTTTTTGGCTGGGAAAGACATGCACTTTTGCTCGTCTTCGAGGCAACTCCGGCTTTACGCGTCAGCGCCTGCAAAAAGACCTGCAAAAGTGCACGTCTTCAGAGCGATTTTAGCTAAAATCGGCAAAAGACCAGCAATT
>NZ_JBQCLK010000014.1:0-252 GCF_051966115.1 Paenibacillus sp. SAFN-117 | reverse complement strand
GTGCAGGTAAATTTTGCGATTTCGGCGATTTCCCGTTTTTGGCGGGAAAAGACATGCACTTTTGCTCGTCTTTCTCGAGTTTTGCCGGATTTCCGCAAAAAGACATGCACTTTTGCTCGTCTTCGAGGCAACTCTGGCTTTACGCGTCCAGCGCCTGCAAAAAAAACCG
Organism: Paenibacillus sp. SAFN-117; assembly: GCF_051966115.1. Taxonomy (NCBI): domain Bacteria; kingdom Bacillati; phylum Bacillota; class Bacilli; order Caryophanales; family Paenibacillaceae; genus Paenibacillus; species Paenibacillus sp. SAFN-117. The sequence continues at coordinate 83 of NZ_JBQCLK010000014.1, read as the reverse complement.
TACTTTCGGCTAGGCCCCCTAATTCCGGAGTCCGCACCATAAAAAAATAACCATGTATACAATTCCTCTCTTTTTGGAGGTTT